>NZ_LBJV01000003.1:194122-194271 GCF_028128855.1 Bradyrhizobium sp. CCBAU 11430 | reverse complement strand
ATTGTGGCACGCAGCTCAGCTCGCAGACACGCCTCTTCGGCCTCGCGGCGCATTTCGCCCGAGCTTTGCTTCATCTCTCCACCCTCCAATCCAAGAGGGCGCAGGGAAGGCCGGGTGCTGGCCCGCACCCGCGGTCCGCTGCGCGAAAA
>NZ_LBJV01000003.1:0-193633 GCF_028128855.1 Bradyrhizobium sp. CCBAU 11430 | reverse complement strand
CCGCGTCCACCGCAAGCCCGGCTCGCGATGCGTGACGACACATGATCGCCCCTCTTGGTGAACCGGGATGGGCAACACATACGCCGAAACCGAATTTCGGTAAAGTGGAATATTTTCGGCGACGAGGATTGACAGAGGGCGACACAGGCGCGGTCCCGTAGTGCGGATGGCGCCAACGGGTCGGCGCGAAGCGCCGCCCGATGACAGGCTCCGCGCAATCCGGGACGGTGCGAGACGCCGGGCGAGCGGCCCCGGATTACGCTTTCGCTCCACCGGGCTACAAGGATACCGACGCATCAAAAAAAGGGCGGCGCAAAGCACCGCCCTTTTCGCGCAACCCATTCCGGGCCGCGCTGAAAACAGCTGCTCAGTAGCCCGGATCGTAATAGAACGGACTGCCGCCGCCGTAATAACCCTGACCGCCATAATAGCCCTGACCGCCATAGTAGGGACGCGACCCATAATAATAGCGGTTCTCGTAGTAGTCGCGGCGCCGCTGCTCGGCGATCACCCCGCCGATGATACCCGCCGCGGCGCCCATGAAGGCGAGGCCTGCGGCGTTCGACCCGCGCCGATAATAGTGGCGACGCCGGGCTGCGCTGAAATCGGTGACGTCGGAGGAGCCCTGCCCTGCCGTGACGGGCTTCGCTGACACCGCCCCGGGGGACGCCGCAGCCGAGGGCGATGCGGAGGTTGCGACCAATGCCAGGCTTGCGAACGCGGCCAGCACCATGTTGCGGCCGGCTGCGGAAATCATGGGTCTCACAGTCATTTTGACCTTCCTATAATCTTGCCGATGCTCTTGCCAAACGTAGGGATCTGCAAACCGGATTCAATGCGCAAACCGTTGAGATGGTTTCATGTTCGCGGCAATCTGCCACGCTTTGAACGATTGTAAACCGAACGACCAACTCGCAGCTTGAACCATCGAACCTGAGCGGATAATGAACAGCCGCGCCGTTTTCCGGTCGCCGTAAGCGTTTCACGTGAACCAACGCATCAACCGACGCCGTCGGGATCGATGCCATTTGCAGGGTTCAACGTGACCGACGCGTCCTTTTCCAAGAGAAATCAGATGATTGTGGTTCGCAAACTGCCGGCGCGCTATGCGCCGATCGTGATGCCGTTCGTGCTGTCCATCCTCATGACCGCCGTGGTGTCGGTCATTTCGACGCTCCGGAGCTTAGGTGCGACGCCGGCGTTCCTCGCGACCTGGCCGGGCGCCTGGGCGTTGTCCTGGCTGGTCGCCTTTCCGACGCTGCTGCTGGTGCTGCCGATGGTGCGGCGGATCGTGACGCTCCTGGTCGCGGCTCCGCCCCAACCAGGCCGATAACCGGGAGCGAGCGCTTACGACAGCGCCCCGAGCACCCCGCGCGTCGCCTTGTCGATCTCCTCGACATAGCGGCGGCGGGCGAAGTTTTCGGTGAGGAAGCCGACCACCTTGCGGCTGTCGGTGGAATCGACCACCGCCAGCATCTCGGCTTCGGCCTCGTCGAACACCGCCATCGCCGACTTCACGTTCATTTCCGGGATCAGCACAATGTCGATCAGGCGGGCAAGCTCGATCACCTGAATGTCGTCGGCGATGGTGTCGAGGTCGCTGGAGAACAGGTCCGGCAGCAGGACCAAGCCTACATATTCGTCGGAATTGTTGACGATGACGATACCGGGCCGCGATCCCAGCGCGAACTCGCGGCGGACGGCGGCGATCGTCGTGGTCGAGGGCACCTTGCCGACGTCGGAGCGCATGAGCCGCTCGACGGTGAGATTGCGCAGCCAGCCGACGTCATTGGCGCTGCGGATGGTCTCGCCGCGCAGATGCAGGCGCCAGGTCGAGAAGGAGTGGCCGAACATGAAGCGAACGCAGATCGAGGTGACGATGCAGCCGGCGAGCACCACGGCGGTAACGTCGACATTGCGGGTCATCTCGAGCACCAGGAACGACATGGTCAGGGGGCCGCCGACGATGGCGACACCGAGCGTCGCCATGCCCGTCAGCATCGCAACCAATGGATCGATGGCGAAGTTCGGGCTGATCAAGAGCAGCACCGCGGCAAAGAACTTTCCGATCAGGCTGCCGACGAACAGCGAGGCGAAGAACAGACCGCCGCGGAAGCCCGAGGCGAGCGAGACCAGGCAGGCTGTCACCTTTAGGGCGATGATCAGCGCGATCAGGCCGATCGTCATGTCGTGAAAGAGATCGAGCACCATGGCGCCATGGCCGGCCGCCAGCACCTGCGGCGTCACGATGGCGAAGCCGCCGACGATGAGGCCGCCGATCACCGGCCGGAGCCAGATCGGCAGCCAGGCGAACAGGCGCTCGAACATCGGCGAGGAGCGCATCACGGCGATGCCGACGCCGCTGGTGATGAGCGCAAGCCCGATCAGGGCCAGATATTGCTCGACGCCGACGGCGCTGACCTTGGGTATCTCCAGCGAGTATGGCGCGCCGCCGAGCCATTGCGCGGTGAGCGCGCCGGCGAGCGAGGCTGCCAGGATCGGGGCCGCGCTGCCGACCGAATAGACGCCGACGATCAACTCACAGGCGTAGAAGGCACCGGTGATCGGCGCGCCGAATGCCGCCGCGATCGCAGCCGCAGCGCCGCAGCCGACCATCAGGCGCAGATCGTTGCGGCGCAGATTGAAGAACTTGCCGAACAGCGAGGCGATCCCCGAGCCAATCTGGGTATAGCCGGCCTCGAGGCCGACCGAGGCGCCGCAGCCGTTGGAGATCAGCGTCTGGCTCGACACGATGACGCTGTCCCGCATCGACAGATTGCCGCCGCGCAGCGCGTTCGCCTCGATCGGGTCGACCGCGTTCGAAATCTTCATCCGACGCCGCGACCACTCCATGATGCCAAGCGAAAGCCCACCCAGCGCCGGCGCGATCAGTGCCGCCCACGGGCTGACGCTCGCGTGGGCCGACAAGTGGACATCGACGGGAATTCCATAGATCACCACGTGCGCGATCTGCGCGATATGCGCCATCAGCGTCACCACCGCCCCGGCCAGCGTGCCGATCACCAGCGCCAGCGGGATCAGATAGAACTCGTTGCTGCGCAACAGAGCGCGCAGCCGAACCATGACGCGGTTAGATCCCTTGCGATCGGTGAGATGTCTGATCCGCGCGAACACCGCCCGCCCTAACCTTCCGACAGGCCGTAGCCGGCCATGCGCTGGCGGACCCGTTCGATCTCCTCGCTGGGGAGCAGCGGCGGTTTCCCGATCTGGAGGCAGCCGTGATATTGCCGCGCCAGCGTTTCGACCTCGACGGCGAGCCACATCGCCTTGTCCAGCGTCTTGCCGATCGCGATCATGCCATGATGGTCCAGCAGGCAGGCAAGCCGCCCCTCCAGCGCCCGCACCGCATGTTCGGACAGCTCCACGGTTCCGAACGTCGCATAGGGCGCGCAGCGGATGCTGTCGCCGCCGGCCGCCGCGATCATGTAGTGCACCGGCGGAATCTCCATGCCCATGATCGCCAGGATGGTGCAATAGGTCGGATGGGCGTGCACGACGGCGTTGACGTCACCCCGTGACTTCAGGATGTCGCGATGAAAGCGCCATTCGCTCGACGGCTTCTGATCGGGCGCATGTGTGCCGTCCATGGCCATGAAGACGATCTGGTCCGGCGTCATGGCCTCATAGGGCACGCTGGTCGGCGTGACCAGGAGCCCGTCCACATGCCGGACAGAGATGTTGCCCGAGGTGCCCTGGTTGATGCCGAGCGCGTTCATGCGCCGGCAGGCGTCGATGATGGCCTGTCTCTTGGCGAGCTCTTCCGCTGTCGTCGACATCCCGATTTCCTGACGATGGGCTTGTTAGACCCGAAGTACGTCAAAGCAATATGGCAGTGCAAGCGAAAGCGGCCCGGATCCGATGCCACCTTGTCGCCCCTCCTGCCAAATCACCAAATGGACGGCAAAATCAACGAATTCACGGATTGTCGCAGCCCTATGGCAGGCTGGTCCTGACCGCCGCAATCCCGTTGATCACGAACTGCACGGAATAGGCGGCGAGCAGCATGCCGAGGACGCGCGAGAGCACGGCATTTCCAGTGCGGCCGAGGGTTTTCGCGATCAGGTGAGCCGAGACGAAGCACAGCATGCAGAGCAGGCAGACCGAGAGCACGACCGCGATGATCACCGCGAGCCTCGCCCCATAGCCGGCGTCGCCCGAAAGCAGCAACGTGGTCGCAATCGCGCCGGGGCCGGCCATCATGGGGATGGCCAGGGGAAACACCGCGACATCGGAGGCGTGCTCGGACGTCGCCTTGTCGGCCTCGCGGGCCTCGCGATGCGGACGATCGCCGAAGATCATCTGGTAGGACACGCCGAACAGCAGCAGCCCGCCGGCGATCTGGAAGGCGGGGATGCCGATCCCGAGCTGGCGCAGCAGCCAGTTTCCGACCAGCGCGATCACCACCAGGATCGAGGCCGCGATCAGCGGTGCGCGCAATGCGATGGTTCGTTTGACCTTGTCGGGCATGCCGGCGGTCGCAGCGAGGAAGGCCGGCGCAAGGCCGACCGGATCGACAACCAGCAGCAGCGTCACGAAGGCGGACAGGGCGAAGTCGAGCATGTGCCGGTGGGGTCCTTGGACGCTGGAACGATGGCTTCCGGGCTGACTTAGCCCAGCAAAGCCGCTTTGGAAATCACTGGAGGCGACAATGAGCGACAGTGGAATCGGAATGCTTCTCGGCCAGCTCTCGGCCAACCTGCTCTGGCTCTGGTTCATCGGGGCCTTCGTGCTCGGCGGGGTCCTCGTCTATGGCGTGATGAAGGCCGGCCACCTCAGGCGCAGCGAGCGGGCGCAGCTCGATCGCAACACCGAGGCCCGACAGCGCCAGGAAGATCCCTACAAGCGCCCGACCTGAACGGTCGCCGCGCGCGCCGGTTGCAGTTTGGAACTTTCGTTCTCCAAACGGCTTTGATGGGCTGAGGATTGGGGAAGGAGATGCCTTCCCGTGTCACCTCAAGAGGAGGACATATGGCTAAACGAGCGAAGAAACGCGCACCCAAGAAGACCACAGCGCGCCGACCGCGTCAGGCGCCGAAGATGCTCAGCGACCTGTTTCTGGAGACGCTGAAGGACATCTATTTCGCCGAGAACAAGATCATCAAGACCCTGCCCAAAATGGCCAAGGCTGCAAACTCGAAAGAGCTCGCGGCCGCCTTCAACAAGCACCTGCGCGAGACCCAGGGCCAGGTCAAGCGTCTGGACCAGATCTTCAAGATGCTGGGCAAGCCTGCACGCGGCAAGCCCTGCGAGGCGATCAACGGCATTACCGATGAGGGCGCCGAGATCATGAAGGAGTTCAAGGGAGCGCCGGCGCTCGATGCGGGACTGCTCGCCGCCGCGCAGGCGGTCGAGCACTACGAGATCTCCCGCTATGGCACCTTGCGCACCTGGGCCGAGGAGCTCGGCATGCAGGACGCAGCAAGGCTGCTTCAGGCGACGCTGGACGAGGAAGAGGCGACCGATCATACGCTGACCGAGCTGGCCACCTCGGTGATCAACCTCGAGGCGGAAGAAGATTACCGCGCCGCGGCCTGACCCGCGCGCCAGCCGATGACGAAACGCCGCGGCCAGAGCCGCGGCGTTTGCTTTTTGGGCCAGAGCCGCGGCGTTTGCTTTTTGGGCCGTAGCCGCGGCGCTTGCTTTTGCGATCGCACGATGGCGCATGGCACGTCAGCGCCACCGCACTGGATTTCCCGGGAACCAGCCCCATATGCAGGCTTTCCCACCCCTGAGCCCGCATCATGCAACCCAAAAATCCCCTCGACTGGATGCTGTCCGAAGCCCTGGACCAGCTGACGCGCGCCGAGCGGCTGCGCCAGCAGTTCGGCCGCCAGGAAGCCTGCTGGGAGCCGCCGATCGACGTGCTCGAAACCGAGCATGAGCTGCTGATCCTGGTCGCGCTTCCCGGCGTCAATCCGGACAATGTCGAGACGGTCATTCGTGACGGCGTGCTCGTCGTCTCCGGCCAGCGCACGCTTCCGCCGGAGCTTCGCAACGCCCGTATCCACCGGCTCGAACTGCCGCAGGGGCGTTTTGAGCGCCGCATTGCATTGCCCCTCGGCCGCTACGCCATCAGCCGCTTCGTGATGGACGGCTGCGTCGCGCTGCGCCTCGCCAAATCCTGAGGTCGATCATGGCCACCGAACAGATGAACAACGAACAGACCAATAACGACGTGAAGATCCCCGAAGACGCGCTGATCATCGTCGCCGTACGCGACATGGTGCTGTTTCCCGGCGCGATCGGGCCGATCGCGATCGCGCGGCCGAAATCGATCGCGGCGGCGCAGCAGGCGCTGCGCGAGCAGCGGCCGATCGGCATCGTCCTGCAGCGCAATCCCGAAGTCGATGATCCCACGCCGGACGACCTCTACCGGGTCGCGACCATCGCCAACATCGTGCGCTACATCACCGCGCCCGACGGCACCCATCACATCGTCTGCCAGGGCGTGCAGCGCGCGCGCATCCTCGACTTCCTGCCGGCGACGCCGTTCCCGGCTGCGCGCATCCAGCAGATTCCGGAGCCCACCACGACTTCGCCGGAGATCGAGGCGCGCGCGCTGAATCTGCAGCGCCAGGCGATCGAGGCGATCGAGCTGCTGCCGCAGGCGCCGCCTGAGCTCGCCGCGATGTTCCAGGGCACCACCGCGCCCGGCGCGCTGGCGGATCTGGCGACCTCGTTCATGGACATCAAGCCGCAGGACAAGCAGGAGGTGCTGGAGACCATCGACCTCGCCTTGCGCGTCGAGAAGGTGTCCAAGCATCTGGCCGAGCGGCTGGAGGTGCTGCGCATCAGCAATGAGATCGGCCAGAAGACACGCGCCAGCTTCGACGAGCGGCAGCGCGAGGCGATCCTGCGCGAGCAGATGGCGACCATCCAGCGCCAGCTTGGCGAAGGCGACGGCAAGGCGGCCGAGGTCGCCGAGCTGACGTCTGCCATCACCAAGGCCAACATGCCGCCGGAGGCGGACGCGCACGCCAGGAAGGAGCTGCGCCGCTACGAGCGCATGCCGGAGGCCGCCGGCGAAGCCGGCATGGTCCGTACCTATCTCGACTGGCTGATCGAGCTGCCCTGGGCGCTGCCTGCGGAGAAGCCGATCGACATCAAGGAGGCGCGAGCCATCCTCGACGCCGATCATTTCGGCCTGGAGAAGATCAAGGGCCGGATCATCGAATATCTGGCGGTGCGCAAGCTCGCCCCGCAGGGCAAGGCGCCGATCCTGTGCTTCGTCGGTCCGCCCGGCGTCGGCAAGACCTCGCTCGGCCAGTCCATCGCGCGTGCGATGGATCGCCCCTTCGTGCGCGTCAGCCTTGGCGGCGTGCATGACGAAGCCGAGATCCGCGGTCACCGCCGCACCTATATCGGCGCGCTGCCCGGCAACATCATCCAGGGCATCAAGAAGGCTGGCAGCCGCAACTGCGTCATGATGCTGGACGAGATCGACAAGATGGGCCGTGGCGTGCAGGGCGATCCGTCAGCGGCCATGCTGGAGGTGCTCGACCCCGAGCAGAACGGGACGTTCCGGGACAATTACCTCGGCGTGCCCTTCGACCTGTCGCGCGTGGTGTTCATCGCGACCGCCAACATGCTGGACCAGATCCCGGGTCCGCTCCTGGACCGCATGGAGCTGATCAGCCTTGCCGGCTACACCGAAGAGGAGAAGCTGGAGATCGCGAAGCGCTATCTGGTGCGGCGGCAGCTCGAGGCCAACGGTTTGACCGCCGAGCAGGCCGAGATCGAGCCGGAGGCGCTGAAGCTGGTGGTCAAGGGCTACACCCGCGAGGCCGGCGTGCGTAACCTCGAGCGCGAGATCGGCAAGCTGTTCCGGCATGCCGCGGTGCAGGTCGCCGAAGGCACGACTGCGAAGGTGGTGGTGACGCCGAAGGACATCGCCACCGTGCTCGGCCAGCCGCGCTTCGAAGGCGAGATCGCGCAGCGCACCAGCGTTCCGGGCGTGGCAACCGGCCTTGCCTGGACGCCTGTCGGCGGCGACATCCTGTTCATCGAGGCGTCCCGTGTGCCCGGCCGCGGCGGCGTGATCCTGACCGGCCAGCTCGGCGAGGTCATGCGCGAGAGCGTGCAGGCTGCGCTGACGCTGGTGAAGAGCAAGGCCACGCAGCTCGGCATCGATCAGTCGGTGTTCGAGAAGAGCGACATCCACGTTCACGTTCCGGCGGGCGCAACCCCGAAGGACGGACCGAGCGCGGGCGTTGCGATGTTCACGGCGCTGACGTCCCTGCTCACCAACCGCACGGTGCGCAGCGACACCGCGATGACCGGCGAGATCTCGCTGCGCGGCCTGGTGCTGCCGGTCGGCGGCATCAAGGAGAAGGTGGTGGCGGCCGCGGCGGCGGGCCTGAAGCGGGTGATGCTGCCGGCGCGCAACAAGCGGGACTATGACGACATCCCGAAGAGCGCGCGGGACAACCTCGAATTCATCTGGCTGGAGCGCGTCGACGAAGCCATCGCCGCGGCCCTCGAACCGGTCGATGCGAAGGTCGAAGCGGCGGAGTGAATGCGATGAAGAAACTGCTGGAGAAAGCGAAGAGGTCGCGGACAACGCAGCGGCTGCGTCAGTTGCTCGATCGCGCGATCGACCGGGTTCGCGATGGGCTGGCGGCGCCAGGACTAGGTTCAAGACCGCGGCTTCAACCCATTCCGGTCCGGGTGAAGCGCCGCAAGGGTTGAGCCCTCCGTCTCAGGCCCTCGCGGCTGCCCCAATCGAAAGGCCCCCTCCGACCGAGGGGGCCTTTGCGTTGTTAGCCCACGGCGTCCTTGGCCGCCTTGACCGGGCGGGCGCGGACGATCTTGCGGGCCGGCTTGGCCTTGAACATCATCTCTTCACCCGTGAACGGGTTGGTGCCCTTGCGCGCCTTGGTCGCGGGCTTCTTGATGACCACGAACTTGGCGAAGCCCGGCACCAGGAACAGGCCGTTCTTCTTGAGCTCCTTGTGACCGACGTCGGTCAGCGTCTCCATGACGTTCTTGACGTCGCGCTTGGAAAGCTCGGTGGCGGTCGCAATCTTTTCGATCAACTGCGATTTGGACATTTGGGTTGGCATCGTGTCTCCTCTGATTCGTTGCCGGTTGCATATTAGACCAACCGGCGAAGGCCTATAGCCTTCTGCACAGTTTTGTCGCGGTTTTACGGGCTTTTTTGGCCCTCAGCGGCAAAAAACCCTGCTTTTTAGCGACTTCCGGAGCGGGAGAAGCCTCAGGCAGCGGATTTTACCTTGTTTCAAAGGCCCGCACGCAACCTTGCTAAAGCTGATTCGCCGCTTTCGACAAGCGACGAGGTGCCTCTTTGTGCGCGGAGGAGTGCGTTTCGCCCTAGAAAATAAGGCTAGATCGTCGCGTTGTGGCGTCTCACCTGCTCCCTCACCCTATTGCCACAGGGGCGCGGCGAGCTTCGCTCGCGCTAGATGCGCTCGATGATGATGGCCGGCGCCATCCCGCCGGCGGCGCACATGGTGACGAGACCACGCTTGAGGTCGCGCCGTTCGAGCTCGTCGAGCACGGTGCCGATCAGGATCGAGCCGGTGGCACCGATGGGATGGCCGAGCGCGATCGAGCCGCCGTTGACGTTGACCTTGGCGCGATCGAGCTTGAGGTCGCGGATGTATTTTTCCGCCACCACCGCGAACGCCTCGTTGATCTCGAACAGGTCGATGTCGTCGACGGTCAGCCCCGCCTTCGCCAGCACCTTGCGCGTCGCCGGCACCGGCGCGTTCAGCATCAGGGTCGGGGAGTCCCCCATGTTGGCCATCGCGACGACACGGGCGCGGGCTTTGAGGCCGTGCGCCCTGGCGTAGGCGGGCGAGGCCAAGAGGATCGCGGCGGCGCCGTCGACGACACCGGAGGAGTTGCCGGCGTGGTGCATGAAGTCGATTTCGAGATCAGGATATTTCTGCAGGATCAGGCCGCGATAGGTCGTGCCCTTGTCGTCGAGCGCATAGTCGGCAATCGCCGGAAAGGCCGGCTTCAGGCTGCCGAGGCCCTCCATCGTCGTCTGCGGCCGCGGATATTCCTCGTGGTCGAGCGCAAGGCTGCCGTCCTCGCGGTGAACCGGCACGAGGCTCTTCTTGAAGTGGCCGTTCGCGATTGCGTGCGCGGCGCGCTTCTGGCTCTCGAGCCCGAGCGCGTCGACGTCCCTTCGCGTGATGCCTTCGAGCGTCGCGATCGCATCCGCGCAGACGCCCTGATGCGATTGCGGATGCCGCGCGCGCAGGCGCAGATTGCCAGAGTCCATCATCATCGGGCCGCCGCCGCGGCGTCCTTCCATCGACATCATCTCGCAGCCGCCGGCGATGACGAGATCTTCCGCGCCCGCCATGATCGAGGATGCCGCCATGTTGACGCTGGTGATGCCGGAGCCGCAGAAGCGATCGAGCGTCACGGCGCTGGCGCGCACGTCATAGCCGGCATCGAGCGCCGACATACGGCCGAGATCGCCGCTTTGCGTTGCGACCTGCGCACTGCAGCCCCAGACGATGTCCTCGACATCGGCGGTGTTGATGCCGGTCCGATCAGCGAGCGCGCGCAGCACGGTGGCGCCGAGCTGCTGCGGATGAATGCCCGAAAGCGCGCCCTTGCCGGCCTTGCCGACGCCGCGCGGGGTCCGGCAGGCATCGATGATGAGTGCATCGGTCATTGGCGTTGTCCTCTTGTTGTGGGTTGTTGAGAGGCGTTTTCAATCAGGGGGAGATGGGAGTCAATGCACGGCATTCCTTCGCCTCTCCCCGCGTGCGGGGAGAGGCCGGATTTTACGCGCAGCGGAAAATTCGGGTGAGGGGGAGCTTCAACAAGGACGATGGCAGATGGACTCGCGGATAGAGCCCCTCACCCCTGCCCTCTCAGCGCGAGCGAAGCTCGTCGCGACCCCGTAAGAACAGGGAGAGCAAGAAGAGCTACGCACCCGCCGCGTTCTTCGCGATCACGTTGCGATAGAAGCTGGCGCTGAGTTTCGGCGTGCGGACCTGGGTGTCGAAATTGACGTGGTACAGCCCGAAACGCTTGTTCAGCCCATATACCCACTCGAAATTGTCCATCAGGCTCCAGAGGAAATAGCCGCGGACCGGGACGCCTTCGGCGGTGGCGCGCTGGAGCTGGGCGAGATAGTTGCGCAGGTACATGATGCGGTCGGTGTCGTAGATCTTGCCGTCCGGCGTGACGACGTCATCGCCGGAGGCGCCGTTCTCGCTGATGTAGATCGCATCCGTCTTCCAGATCTTTGCCGCCAGCTTCGGCACCCAATAGAGCGTCTCCGGCCCGACGCGCAGCCAGTCCGAGTTCATGTGCGGGAACGATTTCGGGATCGGCAGCGGCATGAAGCCCGCGCCCTGGTCGGAGGCCACCACATAGTTCTGCGGCGCGTAGATGTTGAGGCCGAGGAAATCGACCGGCGAGGAGATGATCTTCAGCTCCGCATCGGTGTATTTCGGCGCGTTGGGGCCGGCGAATTTCAGGAAGGCGTCGGTGTAGCGGCCCGTCATGATGACGTTGAGATAGCCGGCATTCATCTCGCGCAGTGCGATCTCCGCGGCACGGACGTTCTCCGGCGTGTCGATCGCGGGCGCGCAGGCATCGATGTTCTCGGCCGGCCCCACTCGGGTGCCGCGGCGGCCATGGGCGCGCACCGCCTGCACCGCGAGCCCGTGCGCGAGCGCGCTGTTGTGCCTGATCTGGTTGACCTCGGCCTGCGGCAGCGTCACGCCCGGCGCGTCGATGCCGATGCCGTAGCCGAAATAGACGAAGCGGCCGCTCTCGTTCAGCGTGAACACGTTTTTGACACGGTCAGTCAGATGCTCGGCGACATAGGCGGCGTAGTCGCCGAAGATCTTGCAGGTTTCCGTCGAACGCCAGCCGCCGAAGCGATCCTGCAGCGATTGCGGCAGATCCCAGTGATACAGCGTCAGCCACGGCTCGATGCCGTTCTTCAGGAGCTCGTCGACGAGACGATTGTAGAAGTCGAGCCCCTTCGGGTTGGGCTTGCCGTCGCCGTCCGGAAACAGCCGCGGCCAGGCCACCGAGAAGCGATAGGCCTTGCAGCCGAGCGCCTTGATGAGCGCGATATCCTCCTTGTAGCGGTGATAATGCTCATTGGCGCGGTCACCAGTGGTGCCGTCCTCGATCTTGCCGGGGATGCGCACGAACTTGTCCCAGATCGAGGCCCCTCGCCCGTCCTCGTTGACCGCACCCTCGACCTGATAGGACGAGGTCGCCGTGCCCCAGACAAAGCCCGCCGGAAAACCGCTGCCGCTGCGCGGCATGGCTGCCGGCCTGGCCTCGACGAGATCAAGCGGATTTGTCACCCCGGCTGCGGACAACCCCGCGAGCTTCGCAAACCGGCGACGCGAGACCTTGTCCGACATTGATGCTGCTCCGCTTCTCTTGGTTTTCGGCCCGGCACAATGAACAGTTCGAGGCCATTTGAGAAGCGCGTCCGGGAGGACCCAGATCCAGCAAACGTAGACGGTGCGGCAGGCACAATGCCGTCACTTTTCGGCGTCGGATGAATACTTTTCGGCTTCAGAGGGGCGGCTTTAGGGCCGACCTGCTCCGATTGCGCTGACCACGACCTGCATGAGCCACGCGATGCCGGCGTCTCTCATCGCCGCCTTGGTTGCGATCGCCCGGATCGCATCCGGTTTACGCGCAAAAGGCAGCTCGACGAACACCAAGCCGAAACGGCCGGCGTGGTGCTCCACCAATCGGCGCGGCAATGCTGCGATCAGATCAGATCCTGAAAGCTGGACGAGCGCCATCATGAAATTCGGGACGGTCAAGGCGATGCGGCGCTCGAGGCCGCGCTTTGCCAACATCTGATCGACGAAACCGCGCGCTTCACCACTGAGAGACACCAGCAGATGCTGTGACTGCGAGAATGCAGCACGGGTGGGCGCTTTCGCGAGGGGATGTCCCTTGCGCATGGCCAGCACGAAATCCTCGTCGTAGAGCCTGCGCGCCTCGAATCGCGGCGATACCGTCGGCAGCGGCAGCATTGCGACGTCGAGCTCGCGTCTTTCGAGCATATCGAGGCTTTGGTGCCAGGGCTCCCCGATCGCGCCGCCGCGCGGCGCAGGCATCAGGTGGATCAGGGCGAGGTCGATATGGGGGGCCGCAGTCGCGATCGATCGCAGGAGCTGAACGGATGTCGAGGCCAGGACGGCATCGGGGGCGCCAATCGTGAACCGGCGGCGGCTCTTCGCGGGGTCGAACGGTGCAGCCGAGCCGATCAGCTGTTCGATGCGCGCGATGATCTCGGTCACGGGCTCCTCGAGCTCCAAGGCCCGGGCCGTTGGAACGACGCCCTTCGGCGTCCGCAGAAACAGCGGGTCGTTCAGCAAGAGACGGAGCCGGCCAAGCGCATGGCTGACAGCCGACGGCGTCAGGCTCAGCCGGCCTGCAGCACGCGCGACATGACGTTCTTCCAGAACCACACGGAAGAGCACGAGGAGATTCAGGTCGATCCTGGATAGATCAATTTGGTTCAGCATGATGCTGAAATCATATCGCTGGATTCATCAAGTTCAAGGTCTCATGGATGGGGGCATTCGTCGTTCGATCAGGAGAGGCGAGATGACCAAGAGACCGCCCGGTGTGAACAATTGGCCAGACCCGCAGGAGAAGATGTCGCGGCGCTCGATGATGGCCGCCACGGCTGCAATTCCGCTGTCCGTTCAGCTTTCGGCCGACGCGGCCGCCGGGAACGACGCCATAGCCAGCCTCATCGAACGTGCCCGCGCGAAAAATGCGGCGTTCATGCGTGGCGACATGGATCGCTGGCTCCAGCTCGTCCGCGTCGCGCCGGATTTCACGTTGATGCAGCCGTTCGGCGGGCCTGCCAGTCGCGGATTCGACGCCAGCCCCAAGCGCCTGGCCGACCTATCGCGATACTTCAGGGAAGGCGAAACCGAGCTCGAGGTCTTGCAAACCCATGCATCGGACGCGCTCGTCGTTCTCGCAATGACCGAACACCAGCGGGCCGAAGTGGGCGGTTTGCCGGCCCAAGACTGGTCGTTGCGCGTGACCGAGGTCTACCGCAAGGATGGCACGGATTGGCAACTCGTGCACCGTCATGCGGATCCCCTGGTCCGAAGCATCACCCTGCAACAAGCCGCGATACTCGCCCGGGGCTGGCCGGAGGACAAATGATGTCCCTCGCCTCGCTGGAGCAGCCGGTCAGCTGGCCCCTGACGTCACGCATCGCGATACGAAATTTTCAGCGCGAGCGCTTCGGCAGCTTTGGCAGCTTGTCGGGATTGAATGCCGGGAACTGCTCGGTTCGCTCACTTGCCTGCGGCTGCTGTTCGGTCAGAATGAGCGTGCCCTTGAGGATCATTCCCGGCACTTGTTGTGCCGTCGCGGTGTAAGTCGCGATCTTGCCGGGACAGTTTCCCTCGATATCCAGGGTGAGCTCGTCTTCCACGCCGAAGACCGTTGCACGTCCGTCGGTATGACGCTTCGTTGATACGGTGGCGGTGAAGCGATCTCCATCGACCAGGCACGAGCCATGATACGTCATCAGGCTGTCGCGGCCCCAGATCTGTCCGTCTGCGACATGGACGATCCCGGTCCCCTGGTCGAGCGGCGTCTTGTACCACGCCGCATATGTCCCGTCCTTCAACATGGGAGCAGTCTCCCTGGCATTCCCGCACAACAATCCGCATGATAGCGCTAAGAAACCGTTAATCACGCGGCCCGTGCCAATCCGGCCTTTCCTTGCGCAGCTCGGCTTCAAGCTCCTCGACGATGCCGTGAAGCAGGCACGCGGCAAGTGGATCCGTCACCTCCCGTTCCAAGCGCCGATAACGCGCGATCTGGCATTCCTGCTCTCTCAACTGGTGCTCTGTCATCAGACGGGCCCTCCAGTGAATCGACGCGCAGACAGCCGAGCAGTTTCGTTAAAATTTTCGGATCATTTGCCATGGTTTCTAAACGGTAAAGGACAATCGGGCGGTCTGTCCGCGCAGGCCTCGAGAGAAAGCCCGGTCATGCACCCTTCCCCGCTCGACCTTCCATCGCGCGACTGACGAGTCTGTCGGAGGCCCCCATCAGCGCGGCCGCATAGGACGGCTCCGTGGACGACGGGCTCGCCAGGATCGCCTCCGCCTTGTTATTGAACATCGCACCGCTGCGGCCGTTGAGATCGCGCGACACCAGGAGCGGAACCAACCGCTCGGCATAAGCATCCGGCTCGACCATCATGAAGCTGGTCAGCCATTCCACGACGGCGAACAGCGCGCGCGACCCGAGCAGATTGGCGCGGATGTTGGTCTTGACGAAACCGGGGTTGAGGCCGAACACGTCGACGTCGGGAAAGCGGCTGGCCGCCTCGATGACGAGCACTTCGTTTCCGGCCACGGTGTTCGAATGTGCGGCGAACCGCTTGTAGCTTCGTTCCGAGTTCAGGTCGTCGACATTCGCCCTCTGCTCCGTCCCCGGAAATCCCATGACGAACATGCGGGGCCTCAGGTCGGCCCGGGCGCGGTCCTTGCCAAGTCGCGGAGCAATCTCGTTGAGGATGACGCGGCGGCTCAGATAGCTGACGGCAAGGTCGCGCTCGATGCCTTCGCCCGTCACCTCGCGTTTGGGGCCTGCCATGATGCCGGTCGTGAAGACAACGATGTCCATCTTGCCGGCGGGCAGCGCGCTGCCGATGCGGCGCGCATCCCGCATCGAGCTCAGATCTGCCTTCATGAACGTGATGCGCGGCATGTCCTGGTCGCGGAAGGTCTGACCGACGACCAGGACATTCGCGCCCCTGGCTGCGAGTTGATGGCTGAATGCCCGACCGATCCCGCCGGTGCCGCCGATCACGGCGACATTCAGTCCATCGAGCCGGAGGCTTTCGAGCGACGGTAGAGTCACGTTCAGGCTCTTGTCCAGTTCCACGCGTTTCACTTCAGGTGCCTTCCGCAAGCATTGATGAAAATGAGCGCTCTGCGCCGCGGTCGCGGTGCAGAGCCGATGAATGTGATGACCGCCCGTCCTCAGACGGCGGCAGCCGCGTCCCATGCGGGATAGTCGGTGTACCCGCTTGCATCACCGCCGAAGAACGTCCTGCGGTCGGCCTCGTTCAGCGGCGCACCGGATTTCAGGCGGGTCGGAAAATCGGGATTCGCCAGGATCATCTGGCCGTATGCTTCCAGATCGGCCAGCCCCGCGGCGACGTCGGAACCGATACGATCGCGCGGACGGCCCGGCCTGTTCACGATCAGCTTGCCGCGCCACAGTCTGCGGAGGTCGGCGAGCAGGTGATCGTCGCCCTGATGCATGATGTGAAGGTAGGCGAGCGAAAGCTTGTCGAGCTCAGCGACCAGATGGCGATAGAGGTCCGGTCCTTCGGCGCCTTCGTCGATGCCCCACATCGTGATGCCTGGAGACAGGCGGATCGCCGTCTTGTCCGCGCCGATCTCCGCGGCGATGGCCGCCGCAACCTCGACGGCGAAACGCGCGCGATTTTCGATCGAGCCGCCATAGGCGTCGGTCCGGGTGTTCGCGCTCGGCGCAATGAACTGCTGGACCAGATAGCCGTTCGCGCCATGGATCTCGACGCCGTCCGCGCCCGCCGCGATGGCGTGACGCGCGGCATCGCGGAAGTCGCCGACGGTCCGGCGCACTTCATCGATCGCGAGCGACCGGGGCTGCGGGATATCCTGCATGCCCTTCGGCGTGAACATCGGCGTATCGGGCGCGATCGCGGACGGGGCCACGCCCGACCGGTGATGCGGCGTGTTGTCGGGATGCGACATGCGTCCGGCATGCATGAGTTGGATGAAGATATGGCCCCCCTTGGCGTGCACGGCGTCGGTGACCTTGCGCCAACCGGCGACATGCGCGGGCGTGTAGATGCCCGGCGTGGTCATGTAGCCCTGCCCGTCATCGGACGGCTGGGTGCCCTCGGTGACGATCAGGCCGACGCCGGCGCGCTGCGCGTAATATTCGGCGGCGAGGCCGCCGGGAACGCCGTTGGCATCGGCGCGCGAGCGCGTCATGGGCGCCATGACCAGGCGGTTCGGAAGTTCAAGTCCGCCGACGCGGACGGGACTGAAGAGTGAATTCACGGCGAGTTCCTTCTCGGTGATGCAGAGAAGGGAGATGGAGCTTCCAGCCAATGGAATAAATGCCATATAATGGAACAGATTGATCCACATATGGGATAATTCGATGGAGCTGTTGAACGACATGGCGCTCTTCGTCGAGGTCGTGAAGGCCAGGAGCTTCCGGGGCGCCGCGGCGATCCTCGACATGCCCAACTCCACCCTGTCGCGACGGATCGGCCTCCTAGAGAAGGAAATCGGGCTTCGCCTGCTGAACCGGACGACGCGCAGGATCGAATTGACCGAAGCCGGCCAGCTTTATTTCGAGCGCTGCAAGCGCATCGTCGACGAAGCGCGCCTGGCGCACGAGCAACTCGGCGAGATGCTGGCGCGGCCGAGCGGACTGCTGCGCGTCTCACTGCCGGTGGATTTCGCCAACACCTATCTGGCGCCGTTGATCACCGAATTCGCACGGCAATATCCCGGCATCGATTTCGAGTTCGACCTGACGCCGCGGCGCGTCGATCTGGTCTCCGAGCCCTACGACCTGGCGATCCGCGTCGGAGAATCCGAGGCCTCCCATATGATCGCGCGGCCGCTCGCTCGCCTGCACGGCCATCTCTACGCCTCGCCGCGCTATCTCGAAGAGAACGGCGAGCCGAACGAACCGGCGGACCTCGCGCACCATCAATGTCTCTGCCAGACCAGGGTGGGCAGCTGGACGCTGCAAAACGGAACGCAAACGGTCGAAGCCGGCGTCAGCGGCCGTTTCCACCTCAACAGCATCGGCATGCTCCGCCGCCTGGCGACGCTCGACATGGGCATCACGTTCATGCCGCAAGAGATCGTCGCCGATGAAGTCGCAGCCGGCCGACTACGCCGTATCATGCCGCAATGGCAGGGCTTGCCGATGACCATCTACGCGGTCACCGAAACCCGGCTGCTCCCCGCCAAGACGCAACGCTTCATCGAATTCCTGAGAGAACGGCTGAGCCGGGACTAAGATCCGGTTCGCGCCAACTCCCGGTTTGTCAGTCGCAGAGCGCGGCCTGCAAGCTGTCGGCGCTTCCCAAGCCGAAGGATTGGCAGCGAAAACGGCTTGCCTTTAGGAGACCAGACGAAGCCAGACGTCTCTGCTTGCCAGCGTGCCATTCGGCGTGGCGATTTCCATGTCCACGACGTGCAGGGAGCCGGGCTCGTCTGCGTAGATGTACCTGAGGTGCCACATGAGACCGAGGTCTGGTGAAATGACAAAATCGTCCAATCCGTCGGTGATATCTCGAACGGCCTCGCGATGCGTCAATGGCGCAGAAAACATCGCATCGATCAGGTCGGCCAGGCTCATGCCCTCGACGAGCATGAGGCGGGCGACCTCATCGCCGTAAACATGTCGGAGCGCTGAAACGATAGCAGCGACGGCACCCGGATTTTTCAACGACACGGCAAAGCGAGCCTCCGGGCGCATGATGCCGGAGGCAGGACATTCTACGCAAGCCGTCCGCCCGAGGCGGCGGGGAACTCTCTGCCCCGGCGCGGCCGGCTGCGCCTTCGCGCCTAGAACGTCACCCGCATGCCCGCGTAGAACGCGCGTGGCCTCGCCGGGCTCAGCGAGCGCGGATCGGTGAAGTCGTTGCCGCCGTTGGTGAAGTTGGGCAAGGCTCCCGTGTCGAAGAACTGGCCGTAGGTCGCGTAGCGCTTGTCGAAGATGTTGTCGACCTTGCCATAGAGCTGGATGTTCTTCGCCACCTGGTAGGAGGTGTGGAGATTGAACACGGTATAGGACGGCAGTTTCGCGAACTGGTTCGACTCGTCGCCGACCAGGTACTGGCTGGAGACGAACAGCGCGTTGCCGCCGACCTTCCAGACGTCGGTCACCGCATAGTCGATGCCGACCTTGATGCGGTGGCGCGGGATCGCGGGGAGCTGGTTGCCGGGCCTGACCTGGATGGTCTCGCTGGCCGGGTCGGCCAACGGGCTTTCGGAGCCGAGTTCCAGCGGATCGAGGAAGCGCGCGTCGACGAAGGCGTAGCTTGCCTGGAACTGGAGCGTCGGCGACTTGATGTTGACCTCGGCCTCGAGGCCCTGCCGGCGGGTCCGGCCGACATTGGAGAAATAGCCGAAGCCGGTCCGTCCGACCACGGGCACCGCGACGATGTCGTCATAATTGGTGGCGCGGAAGCCGCCGATCTTCCAGCCGAGGGTGCCGATGTTCAGCTCCTTGGTGCCGCGCAGGCCTGCCTCCACGGTCTTGGACACGACCTGCTTGAGCGGCGGATCGGAAACCAGAAACGCCGCGATCAAACAGGGACGGGCCGGATCGGAACAGCCGAGCTCGAGCGGCGTCGGCACGCGGTTGGCCTCGGAATAGCCGGCATAGGCAGTCAGCCCCGGCGTGATCTTGTAGGTGCCGCCGATCACTGGGTTGAAGCGGGTGAAGGTATGATCGCCGTTGAGATCAGTCCCGAGCTGATCCTCCAGGCTGATGCGCGCCACGTTGAAGCGGCCGCCGCCGGTGACGGCGAAGGCATCCGTGACGTTGAACGTGTCCATCGCATACAGGCCGTTATATTGGTTGACGGTCCGCAGCGAGACGGGACCGGCAATTGTTTCCGGCTGACCGGTCGGCCCCAGGAATAGGCCGCTACCGCTGACGACGTAATTTTCTCCGATCGAGCCGATCTCGGCGGTGGCGTTGTAGCGTGTGACGCTGGCGTCATAGGTCGTGCCCATCACGAAGCGGTTGTCGTGCCCGAACAGTTGATCGGTGTTGGTGGCCTGCCCTGATACGCCGAAGGTGGTCGAACGGATCGTGCTCCGGTCGATCTCGCCGAGGATGGTTCCGAGCGGATAGGGATTTACGAGCTGCGCGCCATTGGTGCCGTTGGCCGGCGTCGCATCGTCACCGAAGCACAACAGGCCCAGAACGGCGCATTCCTGCACATCGGTCGGATTGCCGTCGACGAGCTTCTGCTCGTACCTGCGCACATGCGCGGTGCCTTCGAGCGTCCAGGTCGGCGTCGGATCGGCCTTTCCGGTCAGGTTGAGATAGCCGACGCGGTTGGACGTGGTCTGCGGCGTGGTGTAGGTCGCGCCCCAATATTTGTCGAGCAGTTCGGCCGGAACGGTGGCGCTGGCGCCGAAATCGTTCTTGGCGACGCCCATATTGGCGTGGAATTCGCTGTCGCCGGCCTTGTAGCCGACATCGCCGTAGAAGCGCCGCACCGTTGATTGCGAGAAATTGCGGAAGCCATTGTCGCGCAGGCCTTCGAGCGCGGCATAGACGCCGTAGTTCTTGTCGACCTGCTTGCCCCATTGCGCCGAGCCCTGGACGCGGCCGAACGAGCCGCCCATGACGTCGATCTCGGCGCCCTGATAGGTGAAGCCGTCCTTCATTTGCAGGTTGATGGCGCCGCCGAGCGCGTTGAGGCCGAAGGCGGGATTGTTGGTCACCAGCGTCACCGACCTGATCGCGGCGGTGGGGATCAGGTCCCAATTGACCGCGTCCGAGAAGGCCTCGTTGATGCGGACGCCGTTCTGATACACCGCAAGGCCTTGCGGCGTGCCGGTCACGGGCGAAGCGACAAAGCCACGGAATTCGACATCCGGCTGGAACGGATTGCCGGTGACCTCGGTGATGTTGACGCCGGCGATGTTGTCGCGCAGCGCGTCGGTGACGTTCAGCGAACCGGTGCGCTTGATCTGGCTGGCATCGACGGCGTTGATCGCCGACGGGACCTTGTCGACATCGAGGCCTCTGCCGATGCCCGGCGAGGTCGGGTAGACATAAAGCCGTGTCTTCGGCGCGGCGGACGACGCTGCCCCGATGCGCGCGACGGGTCGCGTCGGCGCGGTACGCCTCGCCACCGACGGCGGCGGTGCCGCCACTTCGACCGGCGGCAGATTCTGGACGTTGGTCTCCTCGTCTTGCGCGGCCCCGGCGGGGCCCGCCAAAACCACCCCGGACACCAGACCGGTCGACACCGAGGCCATCAACAAACGACGCTTGAACGAAAGAACCTTGCCCATCCCCGCCTTCCCATCCGTGACCACCGGCTGTTTTGATTTTCGCCGATTGGTTGAGACGAAGTGTAATCAGCGGCCGGTCGCACGCCAGCCACAAAAGATCGGGCGCTATCCGCTCCCGTTTTCCCGACCAAATCGGGAATTTTTCCCGATCACCTCGGGAGAGCGATCAGGCGGCCGCGGTCGGAACCAGCGCTTCCACGGTCAAACCGCTATCGCCGGAGACGACGTTGAGCGTGCCGCCCAGCGCCAGAATCCGCTCACGCATGCCGACGAGGCCGAAGCCGAGCTTCTGGCCCGGCTCCATGCCGCGGCCATTGTCGCTGACCCGCACCCGCGCGCAGCAGCGGCCGTCCTGCGCCATCTGCTGCGCCGGCTCGATGACGACATTGACCGAGGTCGCGCCGGCGTGGCGGAACACGTTGGTGAGCGCCTCCTGCACGATGCGATAGATGGTGAGATCGGCGGTCTCGCCGGTGACCCCGAGCGACGGCGAGATCACGGTCTCGATCGCGACATCCGGATGCGACTCCCGCCACAGCCGCGACAGCGACTCGAGCGCCTGGCGCAGCCCGAGCTCGGCAAGGCCGACGGGGCGGAGGCGCTCCAGCACGCGGCGGTTGAACTGCTGCAGCGCGTTGATCTGCTCCAGCATGGCGCTGCCATGTTTTCGCACCGCCTCCGCATTCGGGACGCGTCCATCCGCCTGCTTCGCCAGGGCGCCGGCATGCGCCCGCAGCGAGAACAGATACGGCCCGAACTCGTCGTGGAGCTCGCGCGCGATCTCCTTGCGCTCGATGTCCTGGAGCGACACCGCCCGCTCGGCGAGGCGCCGCTTGTCCTCGACCGCCTCACCGAGGGTTGCGGCAAGGTGGTTGAGCTTGGTGCAGATTGCGGCGAGCTCCGGCGCGCCGCCCGGCGCGACGCGGGCCTCGTAATGTCCGCCTTCGAGCTTCCCCATTGCCTCCGCCAGAGACTGGAGCGGGGCCAGCGCCCGGCCGACCACTTTCATCATCAGGAAAAACAGCGCCAGCGCGATCGCCGTGCCGACCTCGAGCTGGGTCACGATGCCGTCCCAGATCTCCGCGATCTCGTCATCGGGATGCGAGGTGATCAGGAGCGATCCGGGCTTGCCATGGATCGAGACCGGCACGCTCACTGCGGTCTGCTCGGGATGGACCAGGCTGACGAACCAGGCCGGCGGCCCGCGCGTGTCGGCGTCAGTGTCAAGCCGGGGCGGCGTCTGCGCATTGCCGCCGGTGTCCCGAAGCGTGATGCTGACATGGCGCAGGCGGCTGAGATCGCGCGCGATCTGGTTCAGCCTGGCATCCGGATCTGGCGCCTCGTTGAGATCGGCCACGATCATCTCGATGAATTCGCGCGCGAGCCGGATCACGCTCTGGTCCTCGGCCTGCACGCGGGGACCTGCCTCGGCGACCTGGCGGCCGATATTCACGGCGAGCCCCAGCGCCAGCAGCAGCGCCAGCAAGAGGTTGATGCGCCCGCGCAAGGATAGATTTTGCCACATTGGTGTCGCCCGTGCCTCGCGAAGCCTTGCCCGCCGCTGTCCGATGACGTTGACAGCGGCGAAGCGGCGGATATCTAATCGGAAGCGTACAGCAATCCCGGCCGGGCGCGAAACAGGCCGACGCTGTCACAAGGAAACGCCTATGCGCATTCTGATCGTCGACGATCATCCCATTGTCGCCTCCGGCTGCCGTGCCGTGCTGGCCGACGAGGGCGAGATCGAGATTTTGGAGGCCGCCGACGCCGAGGACGGCGAGTGCGTCTTCATCGTCGAACGCCCCGACCTCTGCATCATCGACATCAATCTGCCGACCGTCTCCGGCTTCGAGCTCGCGCGCCGCATCCTCGAGCGCGCGCCCGAGGCCCGCATCATCATGTTCAGCATGAACGACGACCCGGCCTTTGCCGCGCGCGCGATCGAATGCGGCGCCAAGGGCTACGTCTCCAAGACCGGCGATCCTGATGACCTCGTCGAGGCGATTCGCGCCGTCGGCGGCGGCGGCACGTACCTGCCGAGCGCGATCGCGCGCAGCATCGCCTTTGCGGGGCCGACGCTGGCGCAAAGCCCGCTGTCCAAGCTGAATGCGCGCGAGATGGAGATCCTGCGGCTGCTCAGCGCCGGCAAGAGCCTGTCCGAGATCGCCTGGCTGGTGCAATCGTCCTACAAGACGGTCGCCAACACCTCGTCGATCATGCGCCAGAAGCTCGGGGTGAAGACCTCGGTCGAGCTGGTGCGGCTGGCGATCGACAGCGGTGTTGCCTGACGCGGGCAGCTGCCACAAATTCGGTCACACAAGCGTTGCAATATTGATGTGGTGAGATGCCACGGAGTGAAGGCATGACGATTCAGACTGTCTCGACCAACAAATCCTACGGCGGCGTGCAGGGCGTGTATCGCCATGCCAGCCAGGCGACCGGAACCGACATGGTGTTCTCGGTCTATGTTCCCCCGCATGCCGACGGCGCCAAGCTGCCCGTGGTCTGGTATCTGTCCGGGCTCACCTGCACCCATGCCAACGTCACCGAGAAGGGCGAATTCCGCAAGGCCTGCGCCGAGCTCGGCCTGATCTTCGTCGCGCCCGACACCTCACCGCGCGGCGCCGACGTGCCGGGCGACGCCAACAATGCCTATGATTTCGGCTTAGGGGCCGGCTTCTATGTCGACGCCACGCAGGAGCCGTTCGCGCGCAATTATCGGATGTGGAGCTATGTCACGGACGAATTGCCCAAGCTCATCGCGGGAAATTTTCCCGTCGACGCCAAACGGCAATCGATCATGGGCCATTCGATGGGCGGCCACGGCGCGCTGACGGTGGCGCTGCGCAACCCGCACCGCTATCGCGCCGCGAGCGCCTTCGCGCCGATCGTGGCGCCCTCGCTCGTGCCCTGGGGCACCAAGGCGCTGACCGGCTATCTCGGGCCGAACAAGGACGCCTGGCGCGGCCACGACACGGTGGCGCTGATCGAGGATGGCGCGAAGTTTTCGGGCTTCCTGGTCGACGTCGGCGAGGCCGACAATTTCCTCAAAGAACAGCTGAAGCCCGAGCTGCTCGAAGCCGCCTGCAGCAAGGCGGGCATCCCGCTGACGCTGCGGCGTCAGGCGGGCTACGACCACAGCTATTATTTCATCTCGACCTTCATGGGCGATCATCTGCACTGGCATGCGGAGAAGCTGAAGGGGTGATGTCTTTCTTCCTTCTCCCCTTGCGATGAGGGGTATCTCTCCGCGAGCGCAGTATCGTAGGGTGGGCAAAGCGAAGCGTGCCCACGATTTCTCTCGAATCATTGATTGATCGTGGGCACGGCGCAAGTGCGCCTTTGCCCACCCTACGATTCCAGACTCGCTGAGAGAATATCCTACTCCCGCTTGCCGTAATTCGGCGCCAATAGCCGGTTGCGGATCAGGTAGCTCATCGTGCGGGTCCAGGCTTCATCCGTGTTGCCGCGCATGTCGGCGCTCGCGGCGGCGATCATGTTGCCGGTCTTCACGTCGCGCAAATAGATGTTGAGATTGATGATCAGGTTCGAGACCTTCTGCACCATGCCGGTGATCTCGAGGTCAGCGCCCAATTCGCCCGCGAACTTGAGATCGCAGCCGCCGCAGGCCTGTAAGTTGGCGTGACGGGCGGCATCCCTGACCGGCGCGATGTCGAGCACCTGGAACCTGCCGGACTCCGTCAATTCCTTGCGCAGCTGCTCGCTGATGAGCACGAGCCGCGCCTCTTCGGGCCTGGAGCCGTAGAACTCCCCGGGCAGGCTGGTGTCGATCAGCTCGAAATCGAACACGGCAAGCTTGGGTGGATCGGCGCGCGCGAGCGAAGGCGTCAACAGCAAAGCGGCGATCATCATCAATGCTCGCATGATCGTGATTCCAGGCCTCGCACGCGCGGGGACGAAATGCGGGGTTGCATGCCCTGACAAATTGGTCATGCTTGAAGCAGAGACAATTCTCTACCGGCGGTCAAGCGGGGGAGAACGCTTGGAGGAAACATGATCCGATGGTTGGCCGGCCTGATTGGCTTAGGTCTTGCTGCGACGAGCGCGCTCGCGGCGGAGCCTGCCCTGATCGGCGTCGGCTATCTCGGCGTCGCCGGCACCAGATCCACACTGTCGCTGGTCGAGCAGCCTGCGGAGAATGACGGCCTCGCCGGCGCGCGGCTCGCGATCGAGGACAACAATACCACCGGCAAATTCCTGGGCCAGCGGTTCGCGCTGGAAGAGCGCCGCATCAAGGAAGGCGAGGACGTCGTCCAGGCCGCGACCGCGCTCGCGGAGAAGAACGGCTTCATCATCGCCGACCTGCCCGCCGATGCGCTGCTGAAAGTCTCGGACGCCTTGCGCGACCGCGGCACGCTGCTGTTCAACGCGGGGGCGATCGACGAGCGGCTGCGCGAGGCCGATTGCCGCGCCAACGTGATCCACACCGCACCGACGCGCGCAATGCTGGCGGATGCGCTCGGGCAATATCTGGTTTGGAAAAAGTGGTCGCGCTGGCTGCTCGTGGTCGGCTCGCATGATGAAGATAAGCTGTTCGCCGATGCAGTCCGGCGCACCGCCACGCGGTTCGGCGCCAAGATCGTTCAGGAGAAGACGTTCGAGGACAAGGGCGGCGCGCGCCGCACCGATAGCGGCGTGACGCTGATCCAGCGCCAGATGCCGGTGTTCACGCAAGGCGCGCCTGCTTACGACGTCCTGGTCGCCGCCGACGAGAGCGAGGTGTTCGGCGCGTATTTGCCCTATCGCACCTGGGATCCCCGCCCCGTTGCGGGCTCGGCCGGCCTGGTGCCGCGCAGCTGGGACGCATCGCAGGACCAGTGGGGCGCGATCCAGATGCAGAACCGCTTCGTCAAGCTGAACGCGCGGCGCATGACCGCGCTCGACATGCAGGCCTGGACCGCGGCCCGCATGATCGGCGAAGCCACCTCGCGCACCAATTCGGGCGACGTCAAGAAGGTGACTGATTTCATCAAGGGCCCGGATTTTTCGGTGGCCGCCTTCAAGGGCACGCGGCTGACCCTGCGCGACTGGAATCTGCAATTGCGCCAGCCGATCCTGCTGGTCGACGGCCGCATGGTGGTGTCGGTGTCGCCGCAGGAGGGTTTCCTGCACCAGGTCTCCGAGCTCGACACGCTCGGCTACGATCGTCCGGAGAGCAAATGCAAGCTGAAGTGAGAACGCAAATGTTGCGCATGTGGCGTGTGGGGCTTCTGTCCGGACTGGCGCTGGCGGCGGCACCTGCGCATGCGTTCATCGCCTATGTCTCGAACGAGAAGAGCAATACGGTCACGGTGATCGACACCGAGAGCTGGACCGTGACCAAGACCATCAAGGTCGGCCAGCGCCCGCGCGGCATCGATTTCACGCGCGACGGCAAATTCGTGATGGTCGCCGTCGGCGACGACGACACCATCCAGGTGATCGACGCCAAGACGCAAGCCGTGGTGGACAGCCTGCCCTCCGGACCCGATCCGGAATTGTTCGCGCAGGATGCCGCCGGCAAGATCCTCTACGTCGCCAACGAGAACGACAATACGGTGACCGTGATCGACCTCGAGAAGCGCGCCAGGCTCGGCGACATCCAGGTCGGCGTCGAGCCCGAGGGCATGACCATCAGTCCCGACGGCAAGACGCTGATCAACACGTCGGAAACGACCAACATGGCGCATTTCATCGACACGGCGTCGCGCCAGATCGTCGCCAACGTGCTGGTCGATGCGCGGCCGCGCTTTGCCGAGTTCAAGCACGATGCTTCCGAAGTGTGGGTCTCCTCCGAGATCGGCGGCACCGTCTCGGTGATCGACCCGAAGAAGCACGAGGTGATCGGCAAGGTCAATTTCGAGATCCCGGGCCTGAGGAAAGAGGCGATCCAGCCGGTCGGCATCGGCATGACCAAGGACGACAAGACCGCCTTCATCGCGCTCGGCCCCGCCAACCGCATCGCCGTGGTCGACGTCGCCTCGCGCAAGGTGACGAAATACCTGTTGGTCGGGCAGCGGGTCTGGCACATGGCGTTCACGCCCGACGAAAAATATCTGCTCACCACCAACGGCGTGTCGAACGACGTTTCCGTCATCGACGTCGCCGCGCAAAAGGTGATCAAGACGATTCAGGTGGGCGAACTGCCCTGGGGCATCACGATCGCGCCATGACCAGCCCCGCTCCGATTCCCGGGCCACAGGAGGCGCCGAAGCTAGAAGCGGCGGCGGTGCCGGCGCTGTCGATCGACGGCGTCAGTCATGCCTATGGGCAGCGGCGTGCGTTGATCAACGTCTCCTTCAACGTGCAGCCGGCGAGCTTTACCGCCCTGCTCGGCCTCAACGGCGCCGGCAAGAGCACGCTGTTCTCGCTGATCACGCGCCTGTTCGGCATCCAGAGCGGCCGGGTCGGCATTTTCGGCCACGACATCAGCAAGAGCCCCGGCGAGGCGCTGCGGCTGCTCGGCGTCGTGTTCCAGCCACGTACGCTCGATCTCGACCTGTCGCTGACCCAGAACCTGCTCTATCACGCAGCCCTCCACGGCATCAGCCGGAGCGAGGCCGCCGCACGCAGCGCCGAGCTGCTCGGCCGCATCGGGCTCGCTGACCGCGCCGGCAGCAAGGTGCGCGATCTCTCCGGTGGCCAGATGCGGCGGCTGGAGATCGCGCGGGCGCTGCTGCACCGGCCGCGACTGCTGTTGCTGGACGAGCCGACCGTCGGCCTGGATGTCAAGGCGCGCGCCGACATCATCAGCCAGGTCCGCCAACTCGTGACGGAGCAAGGCATCGGCGTGCTCTGGGCCACGCATCTGTTCGACGAGATCATGCCGAGTGACGACCTCGTGGTGCTGCACCAGGGCAAGGTGCTGGCGCAGGGGCCGATGAGCCGCGTCGTCACCGAGGCCGGCGCGCAGGACGTCAACACCGCCTTCATGCGCCTGACCGGCGCGCAAACCATGCCGGGAGGCGGCGCATGAGCAGCATCACCACGCGCGAGGTGCCGCGCGGCTTCTCGGTCCAGGAGTACCTCACCTGCCTTACCGGCATCGTCTGGCGCGAGGGGTTGCGCTTCCTGCATCAGCGCGAACGCTTCGTCTCGGCGCTGGTGCGGCCCCTGGTGTGGCTGTTCATCTTCGCCGCCGGCTTCCGTCAGGTGCTCGGCATCTCCATCATCCCGCCCTACGAGACCTACATCCTCTACGAGGTCTATATCGCGCCCGGGCTGATGGCGATGATCCAGCTCTTCAACGGCATGCAATCCTCGCTCTCGATGGTCTACGACCGCGAGATGGGCAACATGCGCACGCTGCTGGTGAGCCCGCTGCCGCGCGGGTTCCTGCTGTTCTGCAAGCTGCTGGCGGGCACGGCGGTGTCGCTGCTCCAGGTCTATGCGTTCCTGCTGATCGCCTGGTTCTGGGACATCACCCCGCCGTCGTCAGGCTATCTGACCGTGCTGCCGGCGCTGATCCTGTCCGGGCTGATGCTGGGCTCGCTCGGTATGCTGATCTCCTCCGGCATCAAGCAACTCGAGAACTTCGCAGGCGTCATGAACTTCGTCATTTTCCCGATGTTCTTCGCCTCGTCCGCGCTCTACCCGCTGTGGCGGGTGCAGGAGGGCAGCCCCTATCTGTACTACCTCTGCGAGGCCAATCCGTTCACCCATGCGGTCGAGCTGATCCGTTTTGCGCTCTACGGGCAAATCAACTGGATCTCGCTGGCAGTGGTCGCGGCTTGCACAATCGTCTTCATGATCGGCGCGATTCTGGCCTATGATCCCTCGCGTGGGCTGGCGCGACGGGGGCCCGCAGGAGGCGAAGGATGAAGGTTCTGGCGATGGCTGTTGTGGCGCTGGCGCTGTCGGGCACGGCCGCGCGCGCGGCCGATCCACGCTATCCCGACTGGCCCTGCACCCAGGCCAAGGTGCCGGAGATTTCGCTTGCCGCCGTCTGGGCCGGCCCGGCGCTCGACGACGTCCAGAACACATGGAAAGACGACGCCAAGGTCAGCGCACTGGTCGCAAAACTATCGGCGCGCAAAACGCCGCTCGATGAGGCCGAAAAGTCCGTGAAGGAATTTCTGGCCGCCTCCGCCACTGACAAGACCGCGAAGGCGAAGCTCCTGTTCGCCGGCCTGTTCGACACGCTCAATGCCCAGCGCTCCCAGGTGATGGCCGGGCTCGAACGCGTCAGCCGCAAGCAGCGCGAGGCCGCCGACAAGATTCGCGAGGAGGCGATCGCCCTTCAGGCGCTGCAGGGCGCGACGCCGCGCGACGAGGCCAAGGTCGAAACGCTCAGCAACGAACTGATCTGGAAGACCCGCATTTTCGAGGACCGCAACAAGGTCGTGCGATTCGTCTGCGAGGTTCCCACCACGATCGACCAGCGCCTGTTCGCACTTGGCCGCGTGATCCAGCAGGAAATGGAATAGCGCCCGCCTCGCTGGAGGCCACGACAAGGTTCCCGGATCGGCCCGGTTAACCTTTGCCCGGCTATCTGCCGGAACCAAATCGATCTAGGATGGCTTGTCGAAGTGAACTCCAAGACGTCGGGAGGCCTCGATGGGAACCACCAGATTCATCTTTGCGGGCGCTGCGGCCCTCAGCATGCTTGCAACCAGCGCTCTTGCCGACGACATGACCGGAATGGTCATGCGGATCGATCGGCTCAACGGCACGATCTCGATCCAGCAGACGCAGAAGGGCACCGTCGGTGGTAGCGCTGGCGGCGCCGGCGCGCTCCAGGAGTACAAAACCAAGGACGCCGCGATGCTGGAGGCCGTTCATGCCGGCGACAGGGTGAACTATTCTGCGACCGACAACAACGGCACGGGCACGCTGACGAAGCTGCAGAAGCAGTAGGCGCTTGCTTCGCCTCTCCCCGTTCGCACCGCCGTCGTGGCCGGGCTTGTCCCGGCCATCCACGCTTGGCCACGCAGCGTGAAGAACGTGGATGCCCGGGACAAGCCCGGGCATGACGACGTCTACTGCTCCGGCCGCGGCTCCGGTTGCACCTCCTCTGTCGGAAGCTTGGCGCGCTCCCAGCCGTCGGTGCCATCGGGGTACCAGGCGATGTTGGAGTAGCCATACGCCAGCGCGCGCTTGGCGGCGTTCCAGGACATCCAGCAATCGGCGAGGCAATAGATCACCAGCAGCGCGGCCTTGTCGCCACGCGAGGCCTGTGCGAGGCCGCGCTGGAGATAATCGTCCATGGCCGGCGGCAAACTGCCGTAGCCGGTATCCGGCAGCCAGATGCTGCCCGGAATGTTCTTGCGCGGCGCATCACGCCATACCGTGCCTGCGGGAAGGTTCTTCGGCTTCGGCGGGCGCGGCAGCACGTCGACGAACGCGCCGCTCTTGGCGCGCCAGATCGCTTCGGCTTCCACCGTGTTGAGCACGCGCGCGCCCGCAAGCGTCGCCGGCACCGGTGCGCGATAATTGTCGGCGCGATAACCCTCGGGCTCGAACGGCTCCTGCTGCTGCGCGGATGCCGGCACCGCCAACGCGGCAACGACGAGCGCAGCGGCAAGAGGCCGCCTCATTGCGACTTCTTGGCCGTCTCCGCGCTGAGCGGCCGATTGCTCTCGTCGAGCAGCGGTATACCGAAGTCGACCAGGATCTTGTTGATCTCGCCCTGGTTCTCCTGGATCAGCTTGTTGAGCTGTCGCTTCCAGTTCTGGTCGGCGGGACGCACGCCCATGCCGATGCGATAGACCAGCTTCGGCCCCGTGGTTTCCTTCACCAGCGGCGTGACGTGAAGCGAGCCGATCTTCTTCGCATAATAGCCGGCCATGGGTCCCCACAGCACCCCGGCGTCGATCTTGCCGGCGGCGAGGTCGTCGATCATCGCCTGCGCCGAATTGTCGTAGCGCGTGTCGATCATCAGCGGATAGGGTTTTGCATCGCTCATCAGGCCGGCAATGGCCATGTTGGTCGCCGGCGGCGTTCCGGCGACGATGCCGACATGCTTGCCCTTCAGCTTCGGGTCCTCGAGCGTATCGACCTCCTCGAGCCCGCTGCCGGCCTTGGCGACCAGCGCGTACGACGTGCGGTAATAGGGATTGGTGCCCTGCACGACGTCATCGCCTTGCGGAAAACCCATGATGACATCGCAGCGATGCGCGCCCAGCGTCATCCGCACGAAGCCGGTGGCCTGCGGGAAGAAGACGTAGTCGAGTTTCTTCTTGAGCTTGTCGGCAAACAGCTCGGCCAGCTTGTTCTCGAACCCCTCGCCCTTCTCGTTCGAGAACGGCAGATTGCGCGGATCGGCGCAGACGCGCAGCACGTTCGGGTCGACCAGCTCGAACGAGAGGTCGCCGCTGTCATTGGTCTGCGCGATGGCGACATCGCCGAACGCACAGGACGCAACCAGGACCCCCAGTGAAAACAACCAGCGACGATGTCGTCCGGCCTCCGTCATCGCGCTTCCTCCTCGTTTTGTTTGAATGCTATCCATGCAACGCATGACGCGCCATGTTTTGCCAGACTTCGCTGGCTTTGCTTTGTTGCAGTGCAATGCAGCAACCCTTTGAACTGAGGCGGAAAAGTGTCTCGCATCGCTCGAGTGATCGCAGCCTTGTCCCTGCTGGGGATCGTAACGCTAGCACGGGCCGGGGCGGCCGAATTGCCTGTGAGCGAAGTCGCAGCGGGAATCTTCGTACACTCCGGGGCCATTGCCCTGATGACCCGCGAGAACGAGGGTGACATTGCCAATGTCGGCTTCATCGTCGGCGATGATGCGGTGGCCGTCATCGACACCGGCGGCAGCCTCCGCGAAGGCGAGGCCCTGCTGGCCGCCGTGCGGGCTCGCACGCCCAAGCCGATTCGCTATGTCATCAACACCCACGGCCATCCCGACCATGTCTTCGGCAACGCGGCCTTCGCCGCCGGTGGCACCAGCTTCGTCGGTCACAGCAAGCTGCCGCAGGCGCTCGCGACGCGCGGCCCCTACTATCTCGACAATTTTCGCCGCATCATGGGCAGCGCGTTGATCGATCCCGTGAAGATCATTGCCCCGACCCTCTTGGTTTCGGACACGATGACGCTCGATCTCGGGTCGCGCCGCCTCATCTTGCGCGCCTGGCGGACCGGGCACAGCGACAGCGACGTCACCGTGTACGACGAGTCGACAAAAACCTTGTTCGCGGGCGACCTGGTCTTTCTCCGCCACATTCCGGTCATGGACGGCAGCATCCGCGGCTGGCTCGACACGTTGAAGCAATTGGAGACCATCCCGGCGCAACGCGTCGTTCCCGGTCACGGCCCCCTGAGCGACTGGCCTGCCGCGCTGGCCGATGAGCGGCGCTACCTGTCAACGCTGTTGTCCGACGTGCGCACGCTGAACAAGAATGGCGAGCCGATCCGAGCCGCCGCCGACAAGGCGGCTGCACAGGAGCGGCCGCGCTGGGAGTTGTTCGGCGATTACAACGCCCGGAACGCAACTGCAGCATTTTCGGAAATTGAATGGGAGTAGCAGGCGCGCTACGATAGGCGCAGGAGATCAGCTTCGCTGACTCCGGAACGAGATCAGCTTCGCTGACTCGGAGGATCATGACCATGACCCGATGGACACGCCACCTGCCCTTGATCGCTGCACTGCTCGGCATCGCCTTCGCCGTGCCGGCGCAGGCTGAAGAGGCCGACGATCCCTGGCCGGGCCTGGTGCAGGACATCTTCAATAGCCGTGCGATGAACGACGGCAGCGGCGTGATCGGCATCGAGATGCCGTATCGCGCAGAGGACGCGGCGATCGTGCCGGTGACCCTGCGCAGCAAGCTGTCGCCCGCAGACAGTCGCCGTATCCGTTCGATCACGCTCGTGATCGACCGTAACCCGGCGCCGATGGCGGCGAAGTTCGAGCTCGGCTCCGACGCCAATGTCACCGAGATCTCGACGCGCGTGCGTGTCAACAATTACACCGATGTGCACGCGGTGGCCGAGCTCAGCGATGGCCAGCTCTATGTCTCGAAAGTCTATGTGAAAGCCTCCGGCGGCTGCTCGGCGCCGGCAGGAAAGAACGCCGAGGAGGCGCAAAACCGGCTCGGCCAGATGCGCTACAGGCAATTCGCGCGCGAGGAAGCGCCCGCGAGCCGCATCCGCGAAGCGCAGATCATGATCGGCCATCCCAACAATTCCGGCCTTCAGATGGACCAGGTCACGCAGCTCTACATTCCCGCCTTCTTCGTCAACCAGCTGAAGCTGACGCAGGACGACAGCCCGGTGCTGTCGATGGAAGGCGGCATCTCGATCTCGGAAGATCCCAATCTGCGCTTCACCTATGTCTCCAACGGCGCCAAGCGTTTCCGCGCGGAAGCAAAGGACACGGATGGGCACGTGTTCCGGAATGAGTGGGATGTGGAGAAGCCGGGGACGTAGCTAGCACCGCTTATGCTAATTCCCCTCTCCCCTTGTGGGAGAGGGTGGCTCGCCGCATAGCGGCGAGCCGGGTGAGGGGTCTTTCTCCTCAGATGAGCGCGCGGTGAGATACCCCTCATCCGGCGCTCCGCGCCACCTTCTCCCACAAGGGGAGAAGGGATTGCACCGTTTCCGCGGCTATAGCTAAAAACACCTCACCTCGGCTTCCGCCTGCGCCCGCCGCAAATCGTTCACTGCCGTGTTCGCCTGCTCGGAGGTGCGGAACTGGACGCCGAGATTGCCGCGGACCTGGGACATGCTGAGCGCGGTCTCGGCGGTCACGTAGCGCTCATAGGTGACGATCGAGGCCACCACGTCGATCGAGCAGGAACATTGCTCGATCGACTGCCGACTCTCGCCATTGGCCTTCATGCAGCCATAGACGTACTCCGCGCGTGCCGACGTCGGATAATCATTGGCCTCCTCGGCCCGCGCCACGCACGAGGTCGCCGCCAGCACCGTCAATGCGGCGACAATCGGTCGTAGCTGTCCGGCCAGTTTCATGCGCATCCTCCCGCGGGTTGCGAGCAAAGCTATGCTATGCGTATTGTCCTGAAAAGCACTCTATCAGAGGAAACGGCTCACAAGGTGATGAGAGCACTTGGCGTGATAAGGGCACTTGGCGTGATAAGGGCACTTGGTCGAACATTGGCGCTCGCGACGACGCTGGCGCTATCGCTGGCCGCACCCGGCCGCGCCGCGGATTCGATCCGCCTTGCGGTGCAGAAAACCGGAACATTCTCCTGGGAGCTGGCCGCGATCCGCGCGAGCGGCCTCGACAAGGAGGCGGGCCTTTCGCTCGAGGTCACCGAGCTCGCGAGCACCGAGGCCGGCAAGATCGCGATGCGCGCAGGCAGCGCCGACATCATCCTGTCAGACTGGCTGTGGGTGTCGCGCGAGCGCGCGCTCGGTGCCAAGCTCACCTTCTATCCCTATTCCAGCGCGCTCGGCGCAGTGATGGTACCCGCATCCTCTCCGATCAAGACGCTCGCCGACCTGAAGGGGCGCAAGCTCGCGGTCGCCGGCGGGGCGATCGACAAGAGCTGGCTGCTGCTCCAGGCGAGCATGAAGCAGGACGGCATCGACCTGAAGTCGGAGGCGACCATCGCCTACGGCGCCCCGCCCCTGATCGCCGCCAAGGCGCTCGACGGCGAGATGGAGGCGAGCCTCAATTTCTGGAATTTCTGTGCCCAGCTCGAGGCCAAGGGATTTCGCCGCCTCGCCGGCATCGAGGACATTCTGCCGAAGCTCGGTGCCAAAGGCGCTGTCTCCGCCGTCGGCTATGTCTTCGACGAGAATTGGGCCGCGAGCCATCGCGACGCCGTGGCGCGATTCATCGCGATGACGCGCAAGGCCAAGCAGCTTCTGGTGACCTCGGATGCAGCCTGGGACAAGATCGCGCCGCTCACCGGCACGTCCGACGCAGCCATGCTCAAGACCTATCGCGACCGCTATCGCGACGGTATTCCGCGCCGGAGCATCGACGACGAGGAGAAAGACGCGCGCGTGCTCTACCGCGTGCTGGCCGAGATCGGCGGCCGCGACCTCGTCGGCCCGGCGGCCGAGCTCGATCCGGGCACGTTCTATCACGCGGTCCCCGGAGATTGAGGTGCTGCGTCTTCTGTCGTTCGCCCTGTTTCTCGCGATCTGGTGGATTGCCGCGCTGTTCGTCGGCGGCGCGAAGCTGCCCTCCCCGCCGGCCGTGCTCGAGGTGATGATCGCGGAAGCCTCATCTGGCGCGCTGTTCCTGCATCTCGGCGCCACGCTGGCGCGCGTGACCCTCGCCTTCGTGCTGGCGATGTCGCTCGGCAGCGCCATCGGCTACCTGATGGGACGGGTCAGGCTCGCGGATAAGCTCGGCGATCCCTGGCTGATCCTGCTACTCAATTTGCCCGCGCTGGTCGTGATCGTGCTGGCCTATATCTGGGCCGGCCTGACCGAGGCCGCCGCGATCGCGGCGATCGCCATCAACAAGCTGCCGACCGCGGTCGTCACCCTGCGCGAGGGCACCCGCGCGCTCGACCGCTCGCTCGACGAGATGGCGAGCGTGTTCGCGATGCCGCGCTGGCGCGCGTTCCGCCATGTCGTGCTGCCGCAGCTTGCGCCTTACATCGCAGCCTCGGCCCGTTCCGGACTGTCGCTGGTGTGGAAGATCGTGCTGGTCGCCGAGCTCTTGGGACGTCCGAACGGCGTCGGCTTCGAGATCGGCGTCGCTTTCCAGCTGTTCGACACGCCGCGGCTGCTCGCCTATTCGCTGACCTTTGCCGCGGTCGTGCTCGTCATCGAGACCTTGCTGGTGCAGCCGTTTGAAGCCCGCGCAAACAGGTGGCGCCCCCGTGCGGCTTGAGGTCGAGATCACAGGCAAGACGTTCAGGAGTGCCGCGGGCGGAATGCACGAGGTGCTGGCGCCGCTCAAATTCGCGCTTCAATCCGGCGAGGTCGGCGTGCTCATCGGTCCCTCCGGTTGCGGCAAGAGCACGATGCTGCGCATCATCCTGGGGCTCGATAGCGAATTCAGGGGCCACGTTGCGCGTCCACCGCAGGCGCGGATCGGCATGGTGTTTCAGGAGCCGCGGCTGCTGCCGTGGCGTTCGGTCGAGCAGAATGTGCGGCTGGCGGCGCCCGACGTGACCGAGGCGAAGCTGTCCGAACTGTTCAGGATTCTGGAGCTGGAAGCGCATCGCAGCCACTTTCCCGGCGAGTTGTCGCTCGGCCTTGCCCGGCGCGTCGCGCTCGCCCGCGCTTTCGCAGTCGAGCCCGATCTCCTCGTGCTCGACGAGCCCCTCGCCTCGCTCGACGACGCGCTCGCCGGCCGCTTGCGCGACGAGATCGCGACGCTGGTGGCCAGCCGTCCGGTGATGGCGCTGCTTGTCACCCACAGTCTCGATGACGCGGTTCGGCTCGGCGACCGCCTGTTCTTCTTGTCGCCGCGCCCCGCGCGTATCGTGGCCGAGGTGCCTATCGGCATCCCGCGCGACAGACGCGGCGAAGCCGAGATTGCGGCGATCAAGGCCGGCCTCGCCCAACGAACTCAAGGCGACCGCACTGAGCGAGATGTCTCATAGCCGGTCGCCTGGCGGACGTGCTAGACTGGGCCGGCGGCGGAGTCGATGATGACGCGGACGGTCGCCCTCTCAACGCTGGCAACGCTTGGTCTTGCACTCGTCACGATGACGGCGGGCGCGCAGGACATGATGCGCGACGTCGACCTCACCTCCCCCGCGATGGTCTCGTCCGAAATGACCAGGCCAGAGGTCGAGGCCGTGCTGGCCAAAGCGAGCGCCGCGCAGCCTGCCGATTTCACCGGCAAACGCCTGTCGGGCCTCGATCTCTCGGGGCTGGACCTGTCCAACGCGGTCTTCCGCGCCGCGCGGCTCAACAAGACAATACTCCGAGACGCCAGGCTTGACCGTGCAATCCTCGATCAGGCGTGGCTGCTGGATGCGGATCTTACCGGCGCAAGCCTGAAGGGCGCCAATCTGTTCGCCTCGCAAATGGCCCGCGCGCGTCTCGACGGCGCGAACCTGTCAGGAGCGCGCATCGCTGCCGATCTCACCGGCGCAAGCCTGGTCGGCGCTTCGATCGCGGACGCGAATCTGGGCGCCGATATGCGCAACCAGTCGATGGGGCTGATGCGCGCGGTGCTGAGATCCGCCAATCTGGAACGGCTGAACGCGCGCAACGCCGATTTGTCGCGCGTCGACCTCGAATTCGCAGTCCTCAGGAGCGCCGATCTGAGCGGCGCATCACTGAAGAACGCCCAACTCGGCGGAGCCGATCTGACGGGCGCGATCGTCATCGACGCCGATTTCGACGGCGCCGATCTCGTCTCGGCGAAGCTGATTGCACTGAACGGCCTTGACCGCGCCAAAAATTTCGACAAGGCAAAGAACCGCGAGCGCCTGATCAGGGAATGATGGCCCGCCTTTGGGAGGACTGGCTGATGCGTTGGGTTCTAGCTTTGATCGCGTCGTTGACGCTTGCCGGCGAAGCCGCCGCGCAGGCCAAGGGCAAGGGCATTAGGCTCTGGAACCTGACGACGGAGACGATCTCCGGCTTCCAGCTCTCGCCCGCCGGCAAGACCGACTGGGGCCCGAACCAGTGCTTGAACGACAAGGACAAGGAGGTCGACCACGACGAGCGGCTGCGCATCACCGGCGTCGAGCCGGGCCGCTACGACGCCAAGGTCAGCTATCCCAGTGCGCGGCAGTGCGTCGTTCGCGACATCGAGATCAGGGCGGATGCGGTGTTCTCGATCGCCGACAAGGATCTGAAGGACTGCAGCAAGTAGCGAGACGCCTCACGCCTTGTCGTTCGGGTGCGGATATTCGCAGCGCCACCGCACCGCCTGCCATTTCGGATGGTCGCCGACCCATTGCGCGATATAGGGGGGCGCGGCCATCGCGCATTGCCGCGGCGACCCACCATAGTTGAACATCAAATGCTGTTCCTCGCAGGTCGCAGGCGAGAGCACCGCACACACAGTCACCACCAGGTCAATCGGGTTCATGCCGGGATCCTCTCGCAAGTGGCGGTCAAGATTAGCACGAAAGGTTACGTACCACGGAAGCGGAAGTTTCAGATCCGGGCGAGAAATGGGGCGGGAACTGGCTCTTCCCGGGCTCCCAGGCAAGGCAAAGCCCGGGCATGACGACGCTCTCTGCTAAAAATTGACGCCGAACACCATCCGGGCCTGGTGGCGCTCGAAATTGACGAGGTCGAGATTGCCGCCCGCTCCGGCCGGCCGGCCCCAGGCCTGCATGCTCCAGCTCAAGGTCAGCCGCGAGCGCTCGGAGAGCTGGAAATAGGCGGTCGGGCCGACGAACAGGGCCTGGCCTGAAAACTCGCCGAGGCCGATGCCTTCATATTGCCGGAAGTAGCGCAGCTCCCCGCCGAGCAGCATGTTGGGCCGCGCGCGCACCAGGCCGGCGAACGCCGCACCGATCGTCGAACTCTTCTCGGACTGCCCCGCCACCTCGAAGCGCGCCCATTCCGGTTGATAGATCAGGTTGAGGGCGCCGATGGCAAAGTTCGGGATGAGCTCGCGGTCGATGGCGAGGGTGAATTCCGTGCCGTACATCCGCCCCTTCGCGCCGCTGGTCTCGTCGATGCGGTCGCCGTGGAGCTCGGCGGCGATGGTGAGGCCGAACGGCGCGCGCTCGCGGTCGAGCAGGCGATAACGCAGGTCGAGCGAGGCGCCCTGGAAGTTGATCTGACGGCGGTCGTCGATGTCGGGGACGCCGGTGATATCGTGCAAGCTGGCGGCGGCGCCGACCTCGATGCGGAAGTTCGGCAGCGGCACGATCTCGATCTCGACCTCTTTCTCAAGAGCGCGATAGGTGCCGCCGCCCTTGCCGAAGCGCCCCGTCGTCTGGCTCTGGAATTCGCGCTCGCCGGGATTGCCGACATCGGTGCCGATCATGAAGCCGAAGATGTGCTCGGTATCGAAGCCCTCCTCGGCGTGCCCATGCGTCGGTATCAGCGCGACCGCGCAGGCAATCACCATCAGAAATCTGCGAGCTCCGCCGCGCATCCCCGTACCCCGAAGGCGCGCGCCGCTTTGATGCGGCAGCAGCGCTGACCGGCCATCAGCGTAACACACTGCAGCAAGAGCGTGGTCTAGATTTTGAAAGAAGATGATTGCAGCCTGCGCAGGCGTTTCATCGCAGGCGTATCATCGCGTCGGTGGCAAGAAGCACAATGATGCCAGGCTCGGGATCCGACACTGCCACGGCTTCGACGGCGTTCACCGTCAAAGCCGCGGCAGGTCGTCAGTCTTACTTGCGCGCAGCGCAGGCGTACATGTTGATTTCCATGCCGACCGGCACTTCCACGATCTTCGGAGCTTTCCAAGCCATTCGGGGTCTCCCCAAGGTATTGAGCGCGACATCGCGCGGCGCAAAACCTAGGGCTGCGTCAGTTGCAGTTCAAGCCTCGATTCGCCTGCCGAGCGCGTCCGTGTCGATTCTTCGCGGCTGCGTTTCTCTCTCGGACAAAGCCAGTTCCCTCTTGGTCAAGCACGACCTGCGAGACACCGTCTTGTGCGACGCACCGCACGTCGAATCGACACGAATGGCACGTCGCCGTCAGCAGCCCTTGTCGGCCATTGCGGCGTCCGGCTTGGCACCTTCGGCCCGCTGAGCCGCCGTCGGCTGGCTCTGCATCTGCCGCTGCGCATCTTCGGATGAAGCCGGCGTTTCGCCACTTGCACGGTTCATCGTGCTGGTCGGCGGATGCTGGCTGGTGTCGCCCGCTGAACTGGACGAGGGCGACTGCGCTGCGCCCACCGTCACGGGACCAGAACCGGCATCCTTGTCAGTGCTGGCGCTGCCCGTGTTGCACGGGCCGGCGACCGCGACTCCGGCGCTCAACGCCAGGATCGCGCAGGCAGCAAGAACGGAACGTTTCGTGTTCATCTGCATCTCCTCTTCTCCCGCGGCGCTGCCCCGGCGCCGAGCAGGACGTCGCGAAGAGAACAGGCCGAGCAGCCTGATGTTCCGAGTTTCGGAGCGGAAATGCTCCCAAACGCCACCGCGTCACGACTGTTCCGATTGCACCGCTCACCGCAACAATCGCAGCAGCGCGCGCCCGGCGCGCGAGTTCAGCTCCTTCGCATCCAGCGTTCCGTCCTTGTCGGGATTGGCCGCGTTGAAGCGCTGCTCGACCACGGACAGATATTCGTCGAGCGTCAGGGTCCCGTCACGATCGGGATCGGCCGCGGCGAGCTCTTTCGCCGTCAACCGTCCGCGCAATTCGCGCGCATCGAGCGTGCCGTCATGATCGGGATCGAGCTTTGCGAACGTTGCGGCGGCCGCCTTCTTCACCTCGGCGAGATCGAGCGTGCCGTCATTGTCGGTGTCGAACAACTTGACCGCGTTGCCGGAGGCCGACCACGCCGGACCGGACAACAATGCAATGGTGAGCGCAAGTGCAACTGAGCGACGCGAAATCATCAAGACCTCCAGATGAAGAGCCCCGGTTCGGGCGGGGACACGACGACATAAATCCACAAGCAGTCCCAGGTTCAAGTCCGTAACTGCAACTTGCGCGCGCGACAACCCCGGGGAACCTGGCTTCCGCCCCGACAACCTACGCCGAAGCTGCTTCGCGTTGCGGAATTTTTTCAGCGTCTCCACGCAAGTGGAAGTCTACGGCCGTCAGGTTTCCGTAAGGTGACCGGCGCCTGTTCAACGATATCGACACGACACTTACGACTTTCGTATTGACGCGTTTTGGTTTCCGACGGAGTGTTGCTCCCGCAGCGTCAAAAGGCGCGCATATTGGGAGGAACGGATGAAACGCTTTGCGATGGCCGCGAGCCTCGTCATGCTTGCATCGACTTGTGCAAGCGCACAGACCACCGAGCAACTGGTCAAGGGCGCGACTGATACATCGAACGTTCTCAATTACGGGATGGGCTACAATCTGCAGCGCTTCTCGACGCTGAACCAGATCAACAAGGACAGCGTCAAGAACCTCGTCCCGGTCTGGAATTACTCTTTCAACGACGATCGCAGCGAGGAATCGCAACCGCTGGTGTACCAGGGCGTGATCTACGTGACCTCGCACAACGCGACCATGGCGGTCGACGCCAAGACCGGCAAGCAGATCTGGAAGACCAAGGTCGAATATCCCGCCGAGACGCCGCGCATCGTCTGCTGCGGCATCATCAACCGCGGTGCGGCGCTCTATGACGGCAAGGTGTTCCGCACCACGCTCGACGCCAACGTGATCGCGCTCGACGCCAAGAACGGCAAGGAGCTGTGGCGGCAGAAGGCGGCCGACATCAAGGAAGGCTATTCGATGACGGTGGCGCCGCTGGTTGCCGACGGCGTCGTCATCACCGGCATCTCCGGCGCCGAGTTCGGCACCAGGGGATTCATCGACGGCTGGGATCCCGCGACGGGCAAGCATCTCTGGCGCACCCATTCGATCCCCTCGCCGGAAGAGCCCGGCGGCGATACCTGGAAGGGCGATACCTGGAAGCTCGGCGGCGGCTCGACCTGGATCACGGGGTCTTATGACCCCGAGCTGAACACGATCTATTGGGGCATCGGCAATCCCGGCCCGTTCAACTCGGCGGTGCGTCCCGGCGACAATCTCTACACCTGCTCCGTGCTGGCGATGGATCCCAAGACCGGCAAGATCAAGTGGCACTACCAGTTCTCGCCGAACAACCCGTTCGACTATGACAGCGTGGCCGAGATGGTCCTCGCCGACATGAATGTCGAGGGCAAGCCGACCAAGGTGCTGATGGACGCCAACCGCAACGGCTTCTTCTACGTGCTCGACCGCACCAACGGCAAGCTGCTCGCGGCCAATCCTTACGTGAAGGTCAACTGGGCGACCGGCATCGACATGAAGACGGGACGTCCGATCGAGACCGACGTGTCTAAGGACGCGCGCGAGGGCAAGAAGGTCACGGTCTATCCGTCGATCCTCGGCGGCAAGAACTGGGAGCCGATGTCCTTCAACCCGCAGACCGGCCTTGCCTATGCCAACACGCTCGCCTTCGGTGGCAGGTACAAGACGGAGCCCGTCACCTTCAAGCAGGGTGAATGGTATCTCGGGATGGACCTGACCGACCTCTGGGAGTACGGCGACGGGCCGCGCGGTCATCTCAAGGCGATCGATCCCATGACCGGCAAGTCGAAATGGGAAGCGCCGAGCGACATTCCACGCTTCTCGGGCGTGCTGTCGACCGCGGGCGGCGTCGTGTTCTCGGGTGCCCTAACCGGCGAGTTCGAGGCCTTCGATGCCGACACCGGCAAGAAGCTCTGGCAGTTCCAGACCGGGTCCGGCATCGAGGGCCAGCCGGTGACCTGGCAGCAGGATGGCGTGCAGTATGTCGCGGTGACCAGCGGCTATGGCGGCGTCTACTCGCTGTTCTCCGGCGACGAGCGGCTTGCCAACGTGCCGCCCGGCGGCTCGCTGTGGGTCTTTGCGGTCAAGCAGTAATCCACGGCATGATGCTGAGAAAGCCATCTCACAGGACGGCGGCGGTCCTCGCCGCCGTCGCGGGGCTGACGGTCGCGCTTGCGGCGACCGTTCGCGCCGCGGACGACGCAACCGGCAATCCCATGCAGGCACAGATCGACCACGGCAAGTCGACCTATGCTTCGAAATGCTCGCACTGCCATGGCCCCAATCTGATGAACTCCGGCACGATCACGCCGGACCTGCGTGCCATCCCCGACGACAAGACCCGCTTCATCACCACAGTGAAGAACGGCAAGAACAACAAGATGCCGCCGTGGGGCGATATCCTCAACGACGAGGAGATCGGCTCCCTCTGGGCCTTCATCTCCAGCCGGAGGAAGCCATGAGGGGCCGGCGTGCTGCATGGAGCATTGCGGCCGTTCTTTCGACGATGGCGTCGGTCGCTGTTGCGGCCGACGATCCCCTGAAGATCTGTCTCGACGAGGACCGGCCGCCGTTCTCGATGCACCACCGCGGCAAGCCGGATGCCGGCTTCGACGTGCTGCTTGCGCAGGCAATGGCTGAGCGGCTCGGACGGAAGCTGACGATCCAGTGGTTCGAGAGCAAGCTGGACGAGGATTCGAGCCCCCAGCTCGAGGCCAACGCGTTGCTCTCGGATCGCCGCTGCTCGCTCGTCGGCGGCTACGCGCTGACGCAGGATTCGCTCGTCGCCCCCGGGATGAAGACGGCGCGCTTGCCTGACTTCGCCGGGGCCACGCGCGACGATCGGAGGCGCCGCGTCGCACTCGGCGTGCTCGCGCCGAGCCAGCCTTACGTCTATTCGCCGATGACGGTCGTGCTCGGGCCGAAGGCAAGCGGGCGCAAGATCGGCGACATCGGCGATCTCGCAGGCCTTCGTCTCGTCATCGAAAGCGGCTCGCTCGGCGACGCCATCCTGATGACCTTCGACAAGGGACGGCTGATCGACAACATCACCCATCTCGTCCCCGGCCGCGACGATCTGCTGGGCGCACTCCAGCGCGGCGACCATGACGCGACGCTGATCGACCTCGGCCGCTTCGACGCCCATCGCGCCGCGCATCCGGACACGGCGATCACGTCGTCCGGATACTATTATCCGATCGGCGCCAATCGCGGCTATGTCGGACTGGCCAGCGATGGCGCGCTGATCGACGCCGTCAACAAGGCGCTGACGGGGCTCGCGGCCGAAGGCAAGATCGCAGAATTCGGCAAGCAGGCTGGGCTCACCTACCTGCCACCGCGCGAGCCTGCGATCCTGGGCGATGTCTGGATGAAGATCATTCAGCGGTGATTGGAAAGGCTCTGGTGTCCCGGACGCGCTGCAACGCCCCTCAGCGTTGCGGCGCAGAGCCGGGACCCATGCGGCATAGCTTGCGGTCGAGGCATGGGACCCGGCTCAGCAGCGCACCGCTGAAGGAGCACTGCGCTGCGTCCGGGGCACAACGCCGCGCCCACCATGCCCCACTCTGTCCGACGGAATGCGCCAATCTGTCTCGCTCGCCGGCCATGGCGGCGCCAGCCTGATGCAGTAGGTTCGGCCAAAATCAGGAGGGAATCATGACCGCCAAATTCGATCGCCGCCACTTCGTCGCCGCCGGTACCACCGCACTTGCGATGCCCTTCGTCATGCGCGGCGCCTCGGCGCAGGCCGCGTGGCCGTCGCGGCAGATTCGCATGATTTGCAGCTATCCCGCCGGCGGGCAGACCGACCTGCTCGCGCGCGCCTACGGTGAGTTCATCTCAAAGCAGGTCGGCAAGACCGTCGTCGTCGAGAACAAGCCCGGCGCCTCCGGCGCGATCGGCACGGCCGAGGTCGCTCGCGCCGAGCCCGACGGCCACACCATGCTGTGCTCGATCTCGACCACCTACATCATGAACCGGGTGGTGATGAAGAATCCCGGCTACGACATGGACAAGGATTTGGCGCTCGTCAGCGTCATTCCGGGCGCCGGCCTGTTGCTGGTCGCGAACCCCAAGACCGGCGTCAAGACGCTGGAGGATTTCGTCGCGTTCGCACGCAAGAGCGGCAAGGTGAATTTCGGCACCTATAGCGCGGGCTCGGCCCCGCACATGACGATCAACGAACTCAACAAGCAGTATGGCCTGTCCATCGAGCCGGTCCATTACCGCGGCGAGGCCCCGATGTGGACGGGGATGCTCGAAGGCACGCTGGATGCCGCGATGGGCAGCTACACGGCGGCGCAGTCGGTCCTGCAAAGCGACCGCGGCACCGTGTTCGCGGTGCATTCGAAGAAGGTCGACGCGATCCCTGCTATCAAGACCCTTCCGGAGCAGGGCGCGACCTCGAAATTCTTCACCGTGAGCGGCTTCTCCGGTTGGGCCGTGCCGAAGGCGACGCCGCAAGCGGTCGTCGACCGCCTGGCGGAGCTCTGCGTTGCCGCCAACAACGATCCGAAAGTGAAGGAAGTTCTCACGACCTTCGTGCTCGAACCCGCAATCGGCTTCAAGGAGAGCAACGCCCTGTATCAGCGCGAACTGCCGATCTGGATCGAGAGCGCGAAGTCTCTCGGCCTCGAGCCGGCTTGAGGCCTGGCACGGCGTGCACGGCCCGTAGACCAAAGCCTAGTGTCGGAACGGCATTTTCCCGCTATGATTGTGCGTCGCTGTCGAAGGATAGCAACCGCACGAGCTAGAAAGGCCGATCGCATGACGCCGGATTCGCTCGCCGTGGCCGCCATGATCATCCTGCTCTTTCCGATGGGTTATTTCACGCTGGCTTCGCCCGCCTTTCTGCTGGTGAAGCTCGATGTCCGGCCCGTCGCACTGTTGCTGCGCGGAATGTTCAATGCCCATTTCCTGGTGATGGGCGCAGCCGGGATTATCGGGACCGTGGCCTTCCTGCTCGCTGGCCAGCTCGTCTTCGCGACGGTCGTCGGCCTGCTTGCAGCTCTGGCGATCAGCGGCCGCCGTCGGTTCATGGCGCGGATGGACAATCAGCTCAGCGCCGGCGATGCCGGCGACACCGAGGCCCCCCGTCGGCTGCGACGGCTGCATTGGAGCGGGATGCTGTGCAACGCGGTCCTGCTTGCCGCGCTGCTGGCCAGCATTCCCTACATTTCGACGGCTGCTTGATCGGCAATTGCTGCGTGAGCGGCACTGAAACCGCCGGAGCTGCCTCGGCGCCCGCCTAAAGCATGATCCGGAAAAGTCGCATCGCGCTTTAGTGCTCGCCCGAACTCGCGGTGGCCTGCTGCGCCTTGTGGATCGAGGACGGCACCACGCCGAAATATTTCCGGAACACCCGGCTGAAATGCGATGAGCTGGAGAAGCCCCAGGAGAACGCGACGTCGGTGATGGTCTTGCCGGCGTGGGCCTCGAGCTCCTGGCGGCAGTTCTGCAGGCGCGCCTGCCAGATGTAGTCGCTCACCGTGGTGCCGCGCTCCGAGAACAGCATATGCAGATAGCGCTTGGAGCAGCCGAGCTCGGTCGAGATCTGGTCGATGCACAGATCCGGGTCGCGCAGGTGCTCGCGGATGAAGAACTGCGCGCGCACATACATCGCTTCCGGCCCGACACGGTCGAACATCGTGTCGGCTTCGCGCAGCGGCAGCAGCAACAGGTCGATCAGCGAATCGGCGACGCCGACCGCGCTGTTTGCCGACAGCTTTGCCGCCTCGTCGAAGGTCGCATGAACGAAATCGTGGGCGATCCGCCCCGTCCCTGTCTTCGACGACAGCTTGCAGGCGGGCATCCGCTGCGACGGGAATCCGCGGTCGCGCAGCAGCGCCTTCGGCACGATCACGACGTCGTGACGGGTGAAGGCCGGGCTGATGATCGAATGCGGGCAGGAGACGTCATAGGCGATGATGTCGCCCGGGTTGATCTCGATGTGGCGGCCTTCTTGCTCGAAATAGGACACGCCGTAAGTCTGGAAGTGAATCTTGATGTACGGATGCTCGTTGGCCTTGGCGCGCGCCAGCGTGTGGGCAATGCGATGCTGACTCACTTCGATCTGGCAGAGCTTCAGGCGCGAGACGCTGGTGTAGTCGATGCGGCCCTCGAGCGAGGACGCCTCCAGCGGATCGACGTCGAAATGCCCACACAGGCTCGTCAGCCCGTCGATCCAGCTCTGGATCTGGCGCTTCGGCGTCATGCCGGTCGTCGAGAGCGTGTGAATGGTGTCGGACATTAATCCAGCCACTGGTTTGATCCGGAGAGACGCGAATCGCGACCAGCGCTGCCGGAGCCCTCAGCCGTGATTGCGTGACGTTTACCTCGAATTTGAGCGGTCTTTTGGCACGAGCGCCATCGTTCCATTGCCACCCTTGAAACTTAATCCTCCGCCTTAGTTGCAGCGCCGTCAAGGGGAACCTGAGCGTTGAAGGCACTGCAAAAGCGATGCGGAAGCCGCTGAATTCGCTACTGCAAAATCAAAATCTTCGCGTCCGTGCGCTATGAAGCAAACCGGCTTCTCTCTTGGGCAAGTTTCCCGATGACGAAGTCGTTAGGGATTGCGGCAGGAACAACAAGAACGGGCCGCTCCTGCACGTGGACCCGTGGCTCTCATCAGGAGGAGGAAACAGCACAGCATCGTTTCTGGTCCCAATCGTGACCGCCCTGCACGAGCAGACGCCGGACGAGAAGCCCGGTGAATCAGTATTGCTTCGGAAACAATAAACGAGACCAACGGAGGAATAACTATGCGCAAGGTGCTACTGGCGACCTTTCTTGGCTCCGCGGCGGCGCTCGCCGTCGGGGGCGCCTCAGCCAATGACGAGCTGGTCAAGATGTCGCAGAACCCGAAAGACTGGGTGATGCCGACCGGCGACTACGCCAATTCCCGCTATTCCAAGCTCAACCAGATCAACGCACAGAACGTAGGCAAGCTCCAGGTGGCCTGGACCTTCTCGACCGGCGTGCTGCGTGGCCATGAAGGCGGCCCGCTGATCATCGGCAACATGATGTACGTCCACACGCCGTTCCCGAACAAGGTCTATGCCATTGACCTTTCCAACGAGAACAAGATCGTCTGGAAGTACGAGCCGAAGCAGGATCCGAACGTCATCCCGGTGATGTGCTGCGATACGGTCAACCGCGGCCTGGCCTTCGGCGACGGCAAGATCTTCCTGCATCAAGCCGACACCACCCTCGTCGCGCTCGATGTCAAGACCGGTCAAGTTGCATGGACCGTCAAGAATGGCGATCCGAGCAAGGGCGAGACCGGCACGTCGGCCCCCATGGTCGTCAAGGACAAGGTGCTGATCGGCATCTCCGGCGGCGAGTTCGGCGTCCAGGCCCATATGTCGGCTTACGATATCAAGACCGGCAAGCTGGCATGGCGCGGATATTCGGAAGGACCGGACAACCAGCTCCTGGTCGACGACAAGACCACCGCGCTCGGCAAGCCGATCGGCAAGGATTCCAGCCTGAAGACCTGGCAGGGCGATCAGTGGAAGATCGGCGGCGGTGCCACCTGGGGCTGGATCTCCTACGATCCCGAGCTGAACCTCGTCTACTACGGATCGGGCAACCCCTCGACCTGGAATCCGAAGCAGCGTCCCGGCGACAACAAATGGTCGATGACGATCTGGGCGCGTAACCCGGATACCGGCGTCGCCAAGTGGGTCTATCAGATGACGCCCCACGACGAATGGGACTATGACGGCGTCAACGAGATGATCCTCTCGGACCAGTCGATCAACGGCCAGCCGCGCAAGCTGCTGACGCATTTCGACCGTAACGGCCTCGCCTACACCATGGACCGCACCAACGGCGAACTGCTGGTCGCCGAAAAGTACGATCCGAAGGTGAACTGGACCTCCGGCGTCGACATGGACAAGAACTCGCCGACCTACGGCCGTCCGAAGGTGCTCGACGCAGCTTCGACCGACAAGGCGGGCGAGGACGTCAACGTGAAGGGCATCTGCCCGGCCGCGCTCGGCACCAAGGACGAGCAGCCGGCAGCCTACTCGCCGGACACGCAGTTGTTCTACGTTCCGACCAACCACGTCTGCATGGACTACGAGCCGTTCAAGGTGAGCTACACCGCGGGCCAGCCCTATGTGGGCGCGACGCTCTCGATGTATCCGCCGGCGGGTGAAACCCACATGGGCAACTTCATCGCCTGGGACGGCAAGACCGGCAAGATCGTCTGGTCGAACAAGGAGCAGTTCTCGGTCTGGTCGGGTGCGCTCGCAACCGCCGGCGGCGTGGTGTTCTACGGCACGCTCGAAGGCTACCTGAAGGCGGTCGACGCCAAGTCCGGCAAGGAGCTCTACAAGTTCAAGACTCCCTCCGGCATCATCGGCAACGTCACCACCTATGAGAACGGCGGCAAGCAGTATGTCGCAGTGCTCTCCGGCGTCGGCGGCTGGGCCGGCATCGGTCTGGCGGCAGGCCTGACCGATCCGACCGCAGGTCTCGGCGCGGTCGGTGGCTACGCGGCTCTCAGCAACTACACGGCACTCGGCGGTACGCTGACCGTGTTCGCGCTGCCGAACTAGGCCCATCAGCATCGCTCCGGCGCGTGGAATCAACCCCACGCGCCGGCTCGTCTCCCCCGGGCTCCTTCGAGGATGAATCTCTTGCGTAAAATCTGCTCTGTCATTGCTGCGATGATCTTGGTTGCGTCCGGAGGAATTGCGGTCGCGGACGGTCCGGGCGATCCGACCGCCGTGAAGAAGGAAGACGACGGAAAGTGGCTCGATAAGGACGGCACTCCGACCTACAAGATTTCCGACGGCACCGTGGACTGGTTCACCTATTCCGGATACCGCCGCTATCACTCCGACTGCCACGTCTGCCATGGGCCTGACGGCATGGGCTCCACCTACGCGCCGGCGCTCAAGGATTCCGTGAAGACCATGAGCTATGGCGACTTCCTCGGCGTCGTCGCCTCCGGTCGCAAGAACATCTCGACCGCGCAGGAGAATGTCATGCCCGCCTTCGGCGATAATCCGAACGTCGCCTGCTACATGGACGATCTGTACGTCTATCTGCGCGCCCGCTCCACCGAAGCATGGGGCCGGCAGCGTCCCTCCAAGAAGGAGGAGAAACCGGAGGCCTACACCAAGGCGGAAGAGGCCTGCATGGGCCATAAATGAACGTTGCCGAGGCTGCCGAGACCACCTCTTGGCATCTTGCGAGAATTTGAGGAGCTACCAATGAAGACACGTGCCGCCGTCGCTTTCGAAGCCAAGAAGCCGCTCGAGATCGTCGAGCTCGATCTGGAAGGACCGAAGGCCGGCGAAGTCCTGGTCGAGATCAAGGCGACGGGCATCTGCCATACCGACGCCTACACGCTCGACGGCTTCGACAGCGAGGGAATTTTCCCGTCGGTCCTGGGACATGAGGGCGCAGGCATCATCCGCGAGATCGGTCCTGGCGTGACCTCGGTGAAGCCGGGTGACCACGTCATCCCGCTCTACACGCCGGAATGCCGGCAGTGCAAAAGCTGCCTCAGCCAGAAGACCAATCTCTGCACCGCGATCCGCGCGACGCAAGGCAAGGGCGTGATGCCCGACGGCACCAGCCGCTTTTCCTACAAGGGCAAGCCGGTCTACCACTACATGGGCTGCTCGACCTTCTCGAACTTCACCGTGCTGCCGGAGATCGCGGTCGCCAAGATCCGCGAGGACGCCCCCTTCGACAAGAGCTGCTACATCGGCTGCGGCGTCACCACCGGCGTCGGCGCCGTCGTCAACACCGCGAAGGTCACGCCGGGCTCCAACGTAGTCGTGTTCGGCCTCGGCGGCATCGGCCTCAACGTGATCCAGGGCGCCAAGATGGCCGGCGCCGACAAGATCATCGGCGTCGACATCAACGACTCCAAGGAGGATTGGGGCCGCAGGTTCGGCATGACCGAGTTCGTCAACCCCAAGAAGATCACCGGCGACATCGTCCAGCACCTCGTCGGCCTCACCGATGGCGGCGCCGACTACACTTTCGATTGCACCGGCAACACCACGGTGATGCGCCAGGCACTGGAAGCCTGCCATCGCGGCTGGGGCACCTCGATCATCATCGGCGTTGCCGAATCCGGCAAGGAGATTGCCACCCGCCCGTTCCAGCTCGTCACCGGGCGCAACTGGCGCGGCACGGCCTTCGGCGGCGCCCGCGGCCGCACCGACGTGCCGAAGATCGTCGACTGGTACATGAACGGAAAGATCCAGATCGATCCGATGATCACCCACGTGCTCAAGCTCGAGGAGATCAACAAGGGCTTCGACCTCATGCACGAGGGCAAATCCATCCGTTCAGTCGTCGTCTACTAGCTCGAAAGCGTCACCCCAAGGAGGATCGACCCATGACTGTTGCACTCCATCCATCGATCGACAACGGCCTCAAACAGGGCAGCGGCAGCTTTGCCGGCGGCACGCTGGCCTGCAAATGCACGGACCATCAGGTCAAGGTCGGCATCAAGGGCGACGTCGCCCACAATCACGCCTGCGGCTGCACCAAATGCTGGAAGCCGCAGGGCGCGACGTTCTCCGTCGTCGCCGTGGTGCCGCGCCAGAACGTCACCGTGCTCGAGAACGGTGACAAGCTCCAGATCGTCGATCCCTCCGCAGTGATCCAGCGCTACGCCTGCAAGGCGTGCGGCACCCACATGTACGGCCGCATCGAGAACAAGGGCCACCCGTTCTACGGTCTCGACTTCATTCATCCCGAGCTGTTCCAGGAGCAGGGCTCGCAGGCGCCGCAATTCGCCGCCTTCGTCTCCTCGGTGATCGAAGCGGGCGTGAAGCCGGAGCAGATGGCGGGCATCCGTTCGCGGCTGAAGGAAATCGGGCTCGAGCCCTATGATTGCCTGTCACCAGCGCTGATGGACGCGATCGCGACCCACGTCGCCAAAGCCAAAGCGGCCTGAACAAGGCCGCCTGAGCAAGGCGGTCGGACGTTCACGATGCCCTATCCGCTCGCTGGCCTCGATCAGTGCCAGCGAGCCGGACGGGCCCGGCTCCGGGACAGTCGCGGCGATGCCGCCGCCCCTGCAAGCTACGCGTATGCGAGCGTGATTGGCTCCCTCAGTCCTGGTCTCTGAATGACTGCGCAGCGCCGCCAACTTCCGTCTTGAAGTTCCCGGCCCCTGCGTTTCTCCCTCCCTCGACTGAGGCACCTTGCTTCGTCCGCGCAGTCTTTCTGGCGGACGAAGCTTTTTTCATCGCAACCCCTGTTTGCGAACGCCCGGTCCACGCGGCGCGATGACGCGCCCTGCTTTTGACAAACCGTCGATGCAATCTTTTTCCGGTGAGAACACCCGGCTGTGAACGCCGGGCCGGCGCGACCTCTGCTACGATCGCGCCGTCACGATGCCGCACAACGTTCAATCAATTAAGAACAAAAACGGGAGGTATCGAGCACATCCAGACATCGCCATCGGCGTTCCTGCCTCCCTCCGGGATTTGCCCGCGCGGGACGACGGCGGGCTGTGGCGCGACTAGGCACGAACCGGCGCCGACCGGCGTCGACGAGTTTTGAATTTGGCATGCTTATGAAGAGCGAGGGACGATCATGATCAAGGTGAAGATCAACGGCCAGGAACAGAGCTGGGACGGCGACCCGGATCTCCCGCTACTCTGGTTCCTGCGTGACGAAGCCGGGCTGACCGGCAGCAAGTACGGCTGCGGCCAGGCCCTGTGCGGCGCCTGCACCGTCATCGTCGACAAGCAAGCCGTGCGCGCCTGTATCACGTCGGTCAACGACGTCGCCGGACGCGAGGTCACCACGATCGAAGGGCTGCATCCGAACGGCGATCATCCGGTGCAGAAGGCCTGGCGCCAGGTCAACGTGCCGCAATGCGGCTTCTGCCAGGCCGGTCAGATCATGCAGGCCGCCGCGCTTCTGATGGACAATCCAAAGCCGTCGCACGACCAGATCCGCCAGTCGATGTCGGGCAACATCTGCCGCTGCGGCTGCTACCAGCGCATCGAGAACGCGGTCCATCTCGCATCGACGGGGGTGTGACATGAATTTCATCGACAATCCCGGCAAGCTCCGTGGCTTCGAAAAGAACATCAAGATCGAGAAGGTCTCGCGCCGCAGCATCCTGAAAGGGCTCGGCATCACCGGCGGCTTCGTGCTCGCCGCACCCGTGATGTCGCGCCAGGCATTGGCCTACGAGACCGGCGCCGGAAAGATGCCACACGGCGTCGTGGTGGATCCGCGCGTGTTCGTTTCGGTCGCGCCCGACGGCATCGTGACCATCGTGGGTCACCGTTCGGAAATGGGCACCGGCGTCCGCACCTCCCTGCCGCTGATCGTGGCCGAGGAGATGGAGGCCGACTGGTCCAGGGTCAAGGTGCAGCAGGCCCATGGCAACGAGGTCAAGTTCGGCAACCAGGACACCGACGGCTCGCGCAGCACGCGGCATTACCTGATCCCGATGCGCCAGATCGGCGCCTCCGCCCGCACCATGCTGGAGCAGGCCGCGGCGAAGCGCTGGGGCGTGCCGGCGACCGAGGTCAAGGCTGTCAATCACGAGGTCGTCCACAGCACCAGCGGCCGCAAGCTCGGTTTCGGCGAGCTCGCCGCCGACGCCGCCAAGGAATCGGTGCCTGCCATCGAAGGCCTCAAGCTGAAGGATCCCCGGGATTTCCGGTATCTCGGCAAGGGCCAGGTCGGCATCGTCGATCTCCACGACATCACCACCGGCAAGGCGATTTACGGCGCCGATGTGCGGCTGCCGGGCATGAAATATGCCGTGATCGCCCGCCCGCCGGTAACCGGCGGCAAGCTGGTCTCGTTCGATCCCGATGCGGCGCTGAAGGTCGCCGGCGTCGAGAAGGTGCTGAAGGTTCAAGGCTGGCCATGGCCGTCCAAATTCCAGCCGCTCGGCGGCGTCGCGGTGATCGCGCGCAACACCGGCGCGGCGATCAAGGGCCGGGATGCGTTGAAACTGGTCTGGGACGACGGCGCCAATGGCAAATACGACTCCGTCGCGTACCGCAAGGAGCTCGAGGAGGCCTCGCGCAAGCCCGGCCTCGTCCTGCGCAAGGAGGGCGATGCGGACGCTGCCCTGAAGGGCGCCGACAAGGTGATCGTCGGCGAGTACTACGTCCCGCATCTTGCTCATGTCAGCATGGAGACGCCGGTGGCGGTCGCCGACGTCAAGGGCGACAAGGCCGAGATCTGGGCGCCGGTGCAGAGCCCCGGCGGCACCCGCGAGGACGTCGCCAAGACGCTCGGCATTCCCGAGGCCAACGTCACGGTCAACGTCACGCTGCTCGGCGGCGGATTCGGGCGCAAGTCGAAATGCGACTTTGCACTCGAGGCCGCGCTGCTCTCGAAAGAGCTCGGCGCACCGGTGAAGGTGCAGTGGACGCGCGAGGACGACATCCATAACGGCTTCCTGCATACCGTCTCGGTCGAGCGGATCGAGGCCGGCCTCGACAAGAGCGGCAAGGTTGTTGCCTGGCGCCATCGCAGCGTGGCCCCCAGCATCGCCTCGACGTTCGCTGCCGGGACCGTGCACCAGGCCCCGTTCGAGATCGGCATGGGCCTCGTCGACATGCCGTTCGAGATCGCCAACATCTCGTGCGAGAACCCGGAAGCCGCGGCGTTCACCCGCATCGGCTGGTTCCGCTCGGTCTCGAACATCCCGCGCGCCTTCGCGGTGCAATCAATGGTCGGCGAGATCGCGCAAGCCACCGGCCGCGACCAGAAGGAGACGCTGCTCGCGCTGATCGGAAGCCCGCGCATCGTCAAACCGGAGGTGAAAGACCTCTGGAACTACGGCGAGCCCCAGGAGAGCTACCCGATCGACACCGCGCGCCTGCGCAAGGTGGTCGAACTGGTCGCCGAGAAGGGTGAGTGGGGACGCAAGGTACCGAAGGGCCACGGCCTTGGCATCGCAGTGCACCGCAGCTTCGTCAGCTACATCGCGACCATCGTCGAGGTCGCCGTCGACGACAAGGGCAAGCTGACGGTGCCACGGGTCGACACGGCGATCGATTGCGGCACCTATGTCAACCCCGAGCGCATCGCCTCGCAGATCGAAGGCGCGGCGATCATGGGGCTGAGCCTCGCCAAATACGGCGAGATCACCTTCAAGGATGGCAAGGTGCAGCAGAAGAACTTTGACGACTTCCAGGTCGTCAGGATGGACGAATCTCCCGTGGTGACCAACGTCTACATCGTGCCGCCCGGACCCGACACGCCGCCGAGCGGCGTCGGCGAGCCCGGTGTTCCGCCATTCGCACCGGCGCTGATCAATGCGATCTTCGCGGCGACCGGAAAACGCATCCGCTCGCTTCCGATCGGCAAGCAATTGGAGGCGTGAGACGGAACAGAGGCGCGAGACGGAACACAAGCGGTCTCGCGCCGTTTCCATCGATCTGACAGGAGCAGATCGATGACAAATATCTCAAAGGCGCTCGCAGTCTCGTTGCTGTCGGGCGCCTTTCTTGTGACCGCCTCCGGCGCATTCGCCCAGAGCAACACGACGCCACCGGCTACCGCGACGCGCCCCACCACGCCGGACCAGAACTCGCTGCCCAACGCCAACGCCCCGCCTCCCTCGACCACCCAGACCACCGGACAACACAACCCGGATCCCAAGGTTCGCGAGATGAACCAGAAGGAAAAGGACAAGGTGGAGCGTTTGGGGAAGTAGTGCTGCTTTGAGGTGTTGCATACTGACGTGCCGCACCGTCATGGCCGGGCTTGTCCCGGCCATCCACGACCTTTACCACGGCACAGAGAACGTGGATGCCCGGGACAAGCCCGGGCGTGACGATCGTGTGCGACAAGGGCGCGTCATCATACACGCAAAAATGCGGCGGACGTCGCCGTCCGCCGCATTCGCCACCCCCCTGCTGCTCCGCTTCTTTCGATCCGCCGCGGAGCTACTTCTTCAGCGCGAACACCCAGATCACGCCGCCTTGCGGCACATTGGCTTCGATGCCGATGTTGTTGGTCACCAGCGCGTCCTGGATGCGTTGCGCGTCGACGCCCCATCCCGACTGGATCGCGATGTATTGGGTGCCGTCGATCTCATAGGACACCGGCATGCCCATGATGCCGGAGTTGGTCTTCTGCTCCCACAGGAGCTCGCCGGTCTTGGCGTTGAAGGCTCGGAAGTTGCGGTCATTGGTGCCGCCGACGAAGATGAGATCGCCCGCGGTCGCCGTCACCGAGCCGAACAGCTGCGACTTCGGGAAGTTGTGTTGCCACACCTTCTTGCCCGTGGTGGGATCCCAGGCCTGCAGCTCGCCGAAATGATCCGCGCCCGGCTTCGTCTTCAGGCCGATGTCTTCCGGCTTGGTGCCGAGCCAGAGCTCGCCCGGCTTGAGCGCGACTTTCTCGCCGGTGAACCCGCCGCAGAAGTTCTCGTTGGCGGGCACGTAGACGAGGCCGGTCTTCTGGCTGTAGGCCGCCGACGGCCAGTCCTTGCCGCCCCACAGCGACGGACAGAACTCGACGCGCTTGCCGATCACCGGCTTGTGCGCGGGGTCGACGATCGGCTTGCCGCTCTCGGGCTCGATGCCCTTCCAGACGTCGGTCGAGACGAACGGCCAGCCGGCGACATAGTTGATCTTGGTCGGCGTGCGCTCGAGCACCCAGAAGATCGCATCGCGGCCCGGATGGACCAGGCTCTTGATGTTGCGGCCATCGCGCTGCAGGTCGATCAGCATCGGCGCATCGACCTCGTCCCAGTCCCAGGAATCGTTCTGGTGGTACTGGTGATAGGTCTTGATCTTGCCGGTGCTCGGATCCAGCGCAAGTACCGAGGAGGTGTAGAGATTGTCGCCGGGATGGGTCTCGCCGGGCCATGGCGCGGCGTTGCCGACGCCCCAATAGATCGTCTTGGTCTCCTTGTCGTAATTGCCGGTCATCCAGGCCGAGCCGCCGCCGTTCTTCCAGTCGTCGCCCTGCCAGGTGTCATGGCCCGGCTCGCCTTCGCCTGGAATGGTGAAGGTCCGCCACAGCTCCTTGCCGTCCTTGGCATCATAGGCCGCGATATAGCCGCGCACGCCGAACTCGCCGCCGGAGCCGCCGACAATGACCTTGCCGTCGACGATCAGCGGCATCAGGGTCATATACTGGCCCTTCTTGTAGTCCTGCACCTTGGTGTCCCACACCACCTTGCCGGTCTTGGCATCGAGCGCGACGACATGGTCGTCCGTGGTGGCGAGGTAGAGCTTGTCCTCCCAGAGGCCGACGCCGCGGCTGGTCGGGTGCAGCTGGAACAGATCGTCGGGGAGCTGCCGCTTGTAGCGCCAGTATTCGTCGCCGGTCTTGGCGTTGAGCGCGATCACCTGCCCCATCGGGGTCGCCACGAACATCACGCCGTTGTTGACGATCGGCGGCGCCTCGTGACCTTCGACGACGCCGGTGGCAAAGGTCCAGACCGGCGTGAGGTTCTTCACGTTGGAGGTGTTGATCTGATCGAGCGGGCTATAGCCGTGCCCGTCATAGGTGCGCCGATAGAGCATCCAGTTGCTTGGCTCTGGATTTTCCAGCCGCTGCGCTGTGACCGGCGCGTAATTCTCGATCGGACCTGACACGGCGGCGGTCGAGGCGAGGCAGGTGAAGGCGACGAAGCCGGACAGGTACCATTGCTTCCTGGTCATGGACGTTCCCCTTTTCATCCGTTTGAATTCTTGTGTTGAATTCTTGTCGTTCGTCCCGCCGTCCGCCCAACGGCGGATACGGCCTCTCGTGACGCGGGCGCGGGCCCGCAGCGTTCATCATCCTGGCTGCGCGCCACCTACCTTTCCGATGAAATTTCCGGCGACGCTGAGCGAGCCGTCAGCGAGCGCCACCGGCAGCGCCGCGAGCCGTCGCGGCGCCGGGCCGAACACGACCTGTGCGCCCGCACGAGGATCGTATTCGGAGTTGTGACACATGCACTTGAACACCTCCTTGTCGCCGACATCGCTCTTCACCCAGGCGGTCACGGGACAACCGGCATGCGAGCAGATCGCCGAATAGGCGATGATGCCGTCGACGGCACGCGCGGCCGTCTTCTCGTCGAGCTCGGCGGGATCGAGCTTGATGATCAGGATCTCGTTGAGCCGGGAGGCGCTGCGCACCACCGATGTCTTGGGATCCTTCGGCCAGGCATGCACCGGCGGTCCGCCGGCCGGCAGGTCGGCCGCGGTGATCAGCTTTCCCTCCTTGTCGCCTTCGGAGAAGACGAGCACATCGCCTTTCTGGGGCCGTTCGTCGGAGCCGGGCGGATCCTCATCTGCGCGCGCGTGCCCGGAACAACCGAGGCAAGCGGTGGTGGCGAGCGCACCGAGCAGGACCGTGCGCCGCGTTTGGTCGGCGCAAGCGTCGGCTTCGGGCTCCCCGGAGTTTTCGGACGATGTGGAATTGGCGGTCAGGGATGCGCGGGACATGTCCACAAGCAGGCGCTGGAACTCTGCCGAAAACAAGGCGAAGAATTGGCACCGCAGTGCATCAATATGGCTTTGCTCGCGTTGATTGAGCGACGATGAACGCATTCAAGCGCGTTTTCACAATTTCAACGTCGCGCCGCGCGAGCGGCATGATGATTTTGCAGATCAGACCGATGATGTTGGTATTGGTGCGGCGCGCTATTCGTCGCGCTGCGCAAACGCAGCGCGACGCCCCTGCATGTTTTGCAGGCAGCCGGGTCGTATCAGGACCTGAGCACGTGGCGCGGCGCGGCGATAGAACCGGCGACGGTGGCCGATGCCATCTCAAAACTGTCGGCGATGCGGCGCGCCTTGTCGATGAAGAGTGCAGCCGCCGGCGGCGGGCAGACCTCGCGCGCGGTCTGCTCGAACAGATCGAGCCAGCGGTCGAAATGATCGCCCACCAGGCTCAGCGGCAAATGCGCCCGCATCGGCGAGCCGTGATAGCGGCCGCTCATCAGCACGACCGAGGACCAGAAATCCCTGAGCTTGGCGAGATGCTCGTCCCAATTCTGCACGATCCCGAACACCGGCCCCAGCCGTGCATCTTCGCGCACGCGCCCATAGAAGCGGGTGACGAGTTCCCCGATCATCTCTTCGGTAATCCCGGTGCGCTCGATCGCATCCTGGGTCAACAGGTTCCGCCGCGCGGCCGCCGCCTCGCGCTCGGCCTTCAGTCGATCCGACATCTTTGCTTCGTCCGTTTCGTCTTTCCCTCTCCCCCTGTGGGAGAGGGTGGCTCGCCGCACAGCGGCGAGACGGGTGAGGGGTCTGCCTCCGCGTGCTCCTCAGCGAGTGAGTCTACGGCAACAACCCCTCATCCGGCGCTTCGCGCCACCTTCTCCCACAAGGGGAGAAGGGAACGCCCGCATCCATGCTGGCGCAATTCGCGACGTCCGTCTTTGTCGCAGCGCAAATTGCGGGATCCGGCGGTGGACACTGACGGCCCGCCGCCGGCGCCCTGATCAGGCGCTATAGATGTAGAAGCCCTGCCCGGTCTTGCGGCCGAGATGGCCTGCATCGACCATCTCTTTGAGCAGCGGCGCCGGCCTGTATTTAGGATCGTTGAATCCCTTGTAAAAGACCTCCATCACCGAAAGCATGGTGTCGAGCCCGACCAGATCGGCCAGAGCCAGCGGCCCGATCGGATGGTTGCAACCGAGCTTCATGCCGGCGTCGATCTCTTCCGCCGTCGCGATCCCCTCCTGGAGCGCGAAGATCGCCTCGTTGATCATCGGACACAGGATGCGATTGACGGCAAAGCCCGGGCTGTTCTTGGCGGTGATCGCCACCTTGCCGACGCGCTTGGCGAAATCGAGGGCCTTGGCGTGGGTGTCGTCGGAGGTCTGCAGGCCGCGGATCAGCTCCAGCAGCGCCATCACCGGCACCGGGTTGAAGAAGTGCATGCCGATGAAGCGGTCGGGACGATCGGTCGCCGCAGCGAGCTTCGTGATCGAGATCGACGAGGTGTTGGTCGCAAGCAGCGTGCGCGGCGACAACGTCGCGCAGAGATCCTTCAGGATCTTGACCTTGAGCTCCTCGTTCTCGGTTGCGGCCTCGATGACGAGATCGCAATCGGCAAGCTTCGCCCGGTCGGTGGTGCCGGTGATGCGCTTGAGCGCCGCCTCGCGATCGGCCGCCGACATCTTCTCCTTCTTGACCAGACGCTCGAGGCTGCCGCCGACGGTCGACAGCCCGCGGTTCACCGCCGCATCGGAAATGTCGACCATCACGACCGAGAGCCCGGCCGCCGCGCAGACCTGCGCGATACCATTCCCCATGGTGCCTGCCCCGATGATGCCAACCGTCTGGATCATTGCCTCGTATCCTTCATCCTTGCGGGCGAGCCAATCCCGGCCCGGCCCATTGTTCCTGCATCAGGCTCTAGCACCGCCGGCGGGCGCCTGCGACCCTGATCCTGCCCCTTCCTTAAAGCATCCATGGCGGGAATAAAGCCGCTGCCGGTCGCGAAAGGGCACGATTTGGCCGCCTGGCGCGCAATTTGCCTCAAATTGCGTCCCTGCCCGGCCGGGCCAGCGATCTCCCTCAATCGGACGACGCGGCGGAGCTGACGGCGTGGTGTAGTCGGCGCGCAATGGCCGCCGCGAATGCCTCGCGACGCAATTGTGAGATCGAACACATCGGCTTCGTGCCCCACCTGTTAGCGTCGCGCAAATGAAGAACCACATCGGGCTATCAATCATCCTCACCGCTCTGCTCGTCGCCACACAAGGCATGGCAGCCGAAACCAAAGGCGCCGGCTCAACCTTCGTTTCCCCCGTGATGGCGAGATGGACCGACGCGTACAAGGCCAAGACCGGAAACGTCGTCAGCTATCAAGCCGTCGGCTCCGGCATCGGCCTCGGCCTGATCAAGAAAGAAGCCGTCGATTTCGGCGCCAGCGACATGCCGCTCGACCCCAGGGAGTTGGACAGGCTCGGCCTGATGCAATTCCCGATCGTGATCGGAGGCGTCGTTCCCGTGGTCAATATCGACGGCGTCAAGCCCGGCCAGATCCGCTTTACCGGGCAAGTGCTCGCCGACATCTATCTCGGCAGGCTCAAATCCTGGAACGATCCCGCGATCGCCGAGATCAACCCCGACGTCAGATTGCCGAACGCTGCGATCACGGTGGTCCATCGCATCGACGGCTCCGGCACGACGTTCAACTGGTCGAACTACCTCGCGAAGGTCAGCCCGCAGTGGAAAGCCAGCGTGGGCGAAGGCACCTCCGTCGAGTGGCCGCTTGGCCTCGGCGGCCGGGGCAATGATGGTGTCGCCTCGCTCGTCGGTCTCATTCCCGGCGCGATCGGCTATCTCGAATACACTTACGCGCTGCAACGTCTCGACCGGATTTCCTTCGGAATCGTGCAGAACAGCGCCGGCAATTACGTCGTGCCCGACGCCGCATCTTTCCAGGCGGCCGCATCAAGCGCGGACTGGAAGGCGGAAAAGGATTTCCATCTCGTGCTCACCAACGCGCCCGGTGACGACGCCTACCCGATCACAGCGACGACCTTCGTGCTGATGCCGAAGGCGCCGAAATCACCGGAACGATCGGCAGCCGCCATCGATTTCGTCCGCTGGTCGCTGGAAAACGGAAAGTCCGAGGCCCAGACGCTCAACTACGTCCCGCTGCCGCCTGCCTTGATCGACCAGATCGAACGCTATTGGCAGCAGAGCATCGACGCTGCCCCCAGGATTTCGGCGTCGGCCACCGTCAAACGCTGAGGCTGCAACCGCGGGCGGCCGAGCCGATCCCGGATACCTCGCTCGATGAACCGCTTCCGACAGGGTCGGGAGCGGTTCGCCGCTTCCGGTTCGGGCCAGCCACGCCGATCCTTCTGGAAATTCCGCAGTGAATCGTGATCTAGTCGGCAGGAGGCCTGTTGCCGGCTCGCCACGGTGAGAATACGCGGGGGTCCATGAGAGCGGCCGAACCGCTGCAGAGCCCCGGGGACTTTCGAATGGACGTGATCATCTACCACAATCCCGAATGCGGCACGTCGCGCACGACGCTGGCGACGATCCGGAACGCCGGCATCGAGCCGCATGTGGTCGAGTATCTGAAGACACCGCCATCGCGAGCCCTGCTGCAGCAGCTCATCGCACGCATGGGAATTTCGGTGCGCGAGGCAGTCCGCGAGAAGGCTGCCCCCTATGCGGAGCTCGGGCTCGCCAACCCCGCGCTGACCGACGATCAGCTGCTCGATACGATGATGGCGCATCCGATCCTGATCAACAGGCCGATCGTCGTGACGCCGAAGGGCGTCAGGCTCTGCCGTCCCTCCGAACTGGTGCTCGATCTGCTGCCGGCGCAACAGCGTCAGGCCGGATGAACGACTTCGCACGATCCATTGGCGCGGCGCTCTCGCTGATCGGCGAAGCCGACGCCGAGCTGCTCGGCATCGTCGCATTGTCGGTGCGCGTCAGCCTGACCGCGAGCATCCTTGCCCTGCTGATCGGCGCGCCGATCGGGGCCTTGCTCGCGATCACGCGTTTCCGCGGGCGGCAGGTGATCATCGTGCTGACCAACGCGCTGCTCGGCCTTCCGCCGGTCGTGGTCGGGCTCGCGCTCTATCTTCTGCTCTCGCGGTCCGGCCCGCTCGGGGTGGCCGGACTGTTGTTCACGCCGGCCGCCATGGTGATCGCGCAGACGCTGCTCGCCACCCCGATCGTGGTGGCGCTGGTGCACCGGCCTGCGAGCCTGCTGTGGGCGGAATATGGCGACCTCGCACGGATCGACGGGCTGTCGGTCTTCCGCTGCATGGCGCTGCTGTTCGCGCTCGGCCGGACCTCGCTGCTGACGGCCTTTCTCGCCGCCTTCGGGCGCGCCATCGCCGAGGTCGGCGCCATCATCATCGTCGGCGGCAACATCCGCGGCTTCACGCGCACGATGACGACCGCGATCGCGCTGGAGACCAGCAAGGGCGACCTGCCGCTGGCACTCGGACTCGGACTGATCCTGCTCGCGCTCAGCGTCGCGGTGTCGACCGTCGCCTTCCTGCTAGTGGGACGCGTTGGGGAAAAATAGCTGCTCGCCGCCCACCTTGTAGCCGGCGATCGCCTCCTGCCCCTTCGGCGAGACCAGCCAGTCGATGAAGGCTTGCCCATCCTTCGCCTTCACGTTCGCATGCTTTGCCGGATCGACCAGCATGACGCCGTACTGGTTGAACAGCCGCTTGTCGCCCTCGGTCAGGATGGCGAGCTCGCCGCGATTCTTGAAGGACAGCCAGGTGCCGCGGTCCGACAGAACATAAGCGTTCGACGACGACGCCATGTTCAGCGCCGGGCCCATGCCCTGGCCGATCTCACGATACCAGCTGTCCTTGCCGGCACTGATGTCGACGCCCGCCTCCTTCCACAGCCGGAGCTCGGCCGCGTGCGTGCCGGACTTGTCGCCGCGCGAGATGAACTGTGCCTTCGCTGCCGCGACCTTGCGCAGCGCATCGGTGACATCCTTGCCTCCGGCGATCTTTGCGGGATCGCTCTTGGGCCCGACGACAACGAAGTCGTTGTACATGACGTCGAAGCGTTTCACGCCCTGCCCTTCGGACATGAACTTGTCCTCGGCAGCCCGGTCGTGGACGAACACCACGTCGGCATCGCCGCGCCGCCCGATATCCAGCGCCTGGCCGGTGCCGACGGCAACGACCTTCACGCTGATGCCCTCGGCCTTCTCGAACAGCGGCAGCAGATGGCCGAACAGGCCCGACTGTTCCGTCGAGGTGGTCGAGGCCACGGTGATGGTGCGCTCCTGCGCGAACGCGATGGTGGACCAGAGCAGAGCCGCTCCGATGGTGACAATCTTCCTCATGCGTCGTCCCCCAACAAACAATGAGGATCCTGAATAACCTCTGGCGATGGCGACGGGAACCCCGACATTCGGCCGCAGAGAGTTGAAGCGGTGGCGTCAAATCGGCAGGAACGGCGTTGGCGCGGGCGGATTGTATGGGGATGTAACGTCAAGGAGAATCCCATGAAAAAGATCATCTTGGCATCGGCGTGCATCATGGCGCTCGCGGCTGGTGGTGCCTTCGCGCAGACACAACCCGCTCCAGGCGCCTCCGGTCAGGGCGACGTCGGCCCCTCCTCGCGCGGCCCCGCGACCAAGGGAATGACGACCGGCAAGTCGTCGAACATGCAGAACGAGGCCAGCGACAGCAAGGGCGCGCAGCAACCATCGGCCGGCGGCACCAACACGAATAACATGGGCAGCCAGGCCGGAGGCAGCGCGGGCGGCGGCAGCGCCGGCGCCGGCAAGTAGCCGAAAGATCGAAAAATCCCGGAGGGGATCATCGGCCCCTCCCGCAGGCCGACCGGCGTCGATCAACGGCCGGGGCAATATCTCATCACGCTGCGGATCCCCTGTGGCTCCGGTTCCTTCATCCATCCGATTTCCCTGGCCAGCCAAAGCTTGTCGTCGCCGATGACATAGGCGAACGTCATGGTGTCGAAGCCTCTGGGATTGCGGACCGTGACCTCGCCGCAGGCCACCTCGATCGAACGGCCCTGCGGGTCGGATGCGGGGCTGGTCCAGGAAATGTGGATTTCCGCATTCGGCGGGATCAAATGAGCGGCGATCTTTGGCGTGAGATCATTTGCCAAGGCAGGTGCGCAGATCAATGCGGCGAGGACCGCAGCCGGATATATCTTGCGGATCACGTCTTCTCTCCTTCGCTTTCGAAGGAAGCGTATCCGTGATCGGCGCCGCAGCTCTGTGGGAGCGATCACATTGGCAGCCGGTGCACGGCGGCCTGATGACAACCGCACTTTCTCGATGATGCCTGACACATCATGCAGCCGCCCGCGCGCGGGATGCGTGGATGTTCTGCATTGGTCCTGTCTACATTGACAGGGGTGTGACGGCCGGGGCAGTTTTTCACATTGCTGGCGAATCAGCGATTGCCTCACGCCGAGTACCTCTTGGACAACTCCCAGTGCTTTCGAGACTGATATCGTTGTTGCGCCGCATCCCCGCGGTGAAATGGGCGTTCACCCGGCTTCGGCCCTTGCCGCATGGCGGCAGCATCGACGGTGCGGCGGTGGTCGCCGAACAGCCTGTCATCGTTGCCGACAACGCTGAAGCTCTTCCGGCTCTCGACACCGGCATCGGCACTGATCCGCTGCGCAGCGACGCCGCGGTCGCCGAAAACGGCACCGCCCACCCTGTCATCGCGGAAGCAGCGGCCGATGTCGCCGGCAGCGACGATTCCCTGCAGCAGGCTCCGACAGAATTCGAGCCGGTCTTGGTCGCAGAGGTTTTGGTCCCGGACGAAGCCGCCGGCGAGACGGTCGACGGTCCCAAACCAGTCGATGTTCCTGAACCCGTCATCGCCAATGATCCGCCTGTGGAGCTTTCGACGAAGCCCGAGTCCGACGCCATTGAAGCGGTCGGGGCCATCGACGTCGAGGACGAGCCGGCCAAAGCGGCCGAGCCCGTCATCAGCAGCGATCCACCTCCCGAGTTCGCGGCCGGCGTTGAGCCTGATGTGGCCGAGGAGACCTCGTCCAATCTCCAGGTCGCTTCGGTTGATGTCGCTCCGGTTGATGTCGCTTCGGTTGACGCCCCCGCGCTCGTCGTTGCCGACGATCCCTCCACCGTTGCCGTCGTGGATGTCGAGCCTGTTCTAGACGATACCCATGTCACGCTTGCCGATCGCGACGTCCCGGCGGAGCCTGTCGCTGAAGACAAGATCGACAGCGATTCCGCCTCCGGCACTGCGGTGGCAACCGAGCCGGTCGCAAGCGATCCTGCCCCTGTCGCCGCGGAGGACTCTTCCGCCGACGCCCTCGTGGTCACGCATGATGAGCCGGCTCCGGCTCTCGCGGCTCCACGTGAAGAGATTCGCAGTGCGCCGAAACTTCGCGCGAAGGCCACGGAACCTGCCGATCGCACCGCGCTGATCCGGCAGCGCTGGGCGGAAACCGGAATCAGGATGTGGAATCCCCGCCTTCACGGCACCGGCGAAGCCACGCTGAACATCCAGGGCAGCGTTGGGCTGCTGCCGCCTGCGCCCGGCGAGACGATGCCGCGCTACGACAAGCTGGAATTCAAGATGCTCGGCGGACAGATCGTCTGCGAAGGCGTCATCGTCGAGGCCCCCGCGCAGGCGAGCCATCGCAGCTTCACCCGGCTCGCCGAGCCAGGGAAGCTCGACCGGGTTCGCGAACCGGTGCGGGAACGCCAGGCCGCTCTGGCCTGATCCTTTCCGCTGCAAGCGTCGTCACGCCGTGCTAGGCTGAGGTTTCCCGGACATGGGAGATCACATGCCTGCGAAGCTGTTGCGACTGATCGTGATCGCCGCCCTCTGCGTCTCGCAAGGAGCCTTTGCGGCGTCCGGCAAACGGCCTCACCACACGCCCGCCACCGATCCCGCCGCGCCCTACAAGGCCGACCGGCTCTCCTCATCGCGCGGCGAGACAATCCTCAACACGCCCGGGCAGACCACCGTGCTGACGCGAGAAGTCCTCGACGACATGAACGCGCGGAGCCTCCGGGATGCGATGCGCTCGACCGCAGGGGTCACGATCGGACGCTAGAGCATGATCCGGAAAAGTGCGCAGCGGTTTTCCGAGAAGATCATGCTCAAACAATAAACCAAAGACCTAATCTCATCGCGCTTTGGGCTGCTCCTCGCTCAGGGGATGGATAGCCCTTCCAGATCCACTCGAGCGCCGACGGCAGCGTCTGTGCGATCGTCGACCGATCGACGTGCTTGGCGTTGCGCACGAACAGGTACTGATAGTGGTAGCCCTTCTCCGCCAGGACCTTGGCTCCCCCGCTGCGCAGCGCAATCGCATTTGGGAGGGTCTCTCCGTGTCCATCCTTCGAGGCAAGACGTTGCGGCGAAGCGCATGGTTAGCAGAGCGTAACGGCGGTTTTTGCAGGACTTCACCGCGATACGCCTGCTGCCGCAGCCCCGTATCGTTAACACAGCCTCACCATTGCACGCGTCCGGAAATGCAGCGGTAGCGCGCAACCTGCGCTGGTCTTTCGCGCAGGACCCGATCTAACGGGCCCTTTACCCACGCTATGCAAGATCGCCGCGTTTTCAGGATCCGGGGCTCGTATTTCAATGCCTGTTGCCGATTTGAAGTCTTACTTCGCCGCCGCAATGCGGCTGTTTCGCGTGCCGGCCGACAATCCCGAGCTGACGCGCGCGCAGTTCGACGCCTTCTCCAAGCAGATCCCGCTGCTCTACTTCATCCTGATCACCAACACGATCGCGGTCGCATATACCTATGTGCCGCTGGCGCCGGCCTCACTCAGCATGATCGTGCCCGGCGTATTGATCGCGGTGGCGGGCTATCGGACCTTCTGGTGGCTGCGGCAGCGCCACGTCGTCCGCAGCGACGCCGACATCCTGGGCAATCTGCGTCTCTCCAACTGGATCGCGGCACCGATCGCGGCGGGCTTCACCGTCTGGTCGTTCGCCCTCTATCCCTATGGCGATCCCTTTGCCAAGAGCCAGGTGGCCTTCTACATGGCGGTGACCGTGATCGGCTGCATCTTCTCGCTGATGCATCTGCGTTCGGCCGCGCTGATCGTGACTCTCGTCGTCGACGTGCCCTACGTCGTGTTCTACTTCGCCACGGGCGAGCCGACGCTGGAGGCGATGGCCGTCAACAATTTGCTGGTCACCGGCGCGATGGTGACGGTGCTGACCATCTACTACCGGGACTTCGCCGATCTCGTCGCCAGCCGCAAGTCGCTGCTGGCACAGCAGGCGGCGACCCAGGCACTCTCGGACGAGAACTTCCGCCTCGCCAATCTCGATTCCCTCACCGAGCTGCCGAACCGCCGCCGCTTCTTCGCCGAACTGACGAGCGCCTTTGCCGACGCCGAGCGCAGAAACGTTCGCGTCGCGGTCGGCATCATCGACCTCGACGGCTTCAAGCCGATCAACGACAATTACGGCCACAGCGTCGGCGACCGCGTCCTGATCGAGGCGGGTCGCCGCATCCGCGAGGTCTGCGAGGGCTTCGGCCCGCAACGCGTGGAATTCGCCCGACTCGGCGGCGACGAGTTTGGCCTCGTCGTCTGTGGCGATCCCGACGATGCCGATCTGGCACGGCTCGGCGAACGTATCGGCGGGCAGGTCAAGCTGCCATACCAGCTCGACACCGCCCACACCGGCCTGTCCTGCTCGATCGGTTTTGCGCTGTTTCCGGACTCCGCGACGACGTCGGAAGCTCTCTATGAATGCGCCGACTATTCGCTCTATCATGCCAAGCGCCAACTGCGCGGACGCACCGTGATCTTCTCGGGCGAGCTCGAGGCCGAGATCCGCAGCCGCGGCGTGATCGAGAATTTGCTGCGCACCTCCGATTTTGGCGCCGAGATGGAGCTGGTGTTCCAGCCGATCGTCGATGCCATGAGCGAGCACACTGCGGGTTTCGAGACGCTGGCGCGCTGGCACAGCCCGCGTCTCGGCTGGGTTTCCCCCGCCGATTTCATTCCGGCGGCCGAGCGCATCGGCCTGATCCGCCCACTGACGCAGACGCTGCTGGCGCGGGCGCTCGCGACGGCCAAGTCCTGGCCCGACGACATCCGCCTGTCGTTCAACCTGTCCGCCCACGACGTCTGTGCCGCCGAAGGCATCCTGCCGCTGATCTCCATCATCGAGAAGAGCGGCCTGTCGCCGCGTCGGATCGACTTCGAGATCACCGAGACCGCCGTCACCTTCGATTTCGTGCGCGCGCAGCAGTCCATCTCGACGCTGAAGGCGATGGGCTGCGGCATCTCGCTGGACGATTTCGGCACCGGCTATTCCTCGTTGAGCCACGTGCACCGGCTGCCGCTCGACAAGATCAAGGTCGACCGCAGCTTCGTCGCCGACATCAACGAGAATCCGGTCAGTCACAAGATCATCAAGTCTTTGACGGGCCTCTGCGACGACATGGAGATCGCCTGCGTCGTCGAGGGCGTCGAGACCCGCGCCCAGCTCGACACCCTGCGCCGGCTCGGCTGCGACTTCATCCAGGGCTATTATTTCGCAAGACCCATGTCAGCCGATGCGATCGGCGACTATCTCGCGAACGAACGCCAGCGCCTCGACGGCGCCAAGGCCGTTGCCTAGCGGGCTAAACGTCAGACCGCGCAGTAGCGTTCCTGGATGCCCTTGTCCGCGAGCAGCGCCGCCGCGCTGCTCTCATGCACGACCTCGCCCTGGTCGATGATCACGGCGCGGTCGGCCAGCCGCAGCGCCCATTCGACGTTCTGCTCGACCAGCAGCAATGTCTTGCCCTCGTCGCGCAGGCGACGGAACAGCACGCCCATCTCCTCGACGAGGACGGGCATGATGCCCTCCGAGGGCTCGTCCAGCAGGATCATCTTGGGCTTGCCGATCAGTGCGCGCGCGATCGCCAGCATCTGCTGCTCTCCACCGGAGAGCGTCACGCCCTCCTGGTCGAGGCGCTCCTTCAGGCGCGGAAAGGTCGCGGCGATTTCGTCGATCGCGGCCCGCTCCTCGATGCCGCTGCCGGCCGCGACGAGACCGAGCCGGAGGTTCTCGCGCACCGACAGCCCGGGAACGATGCGCCGCTCCTCGGGCACGTAAGCGAGGCCAAGGTGGAAGCGCTGATGGGCGCGCAACGGCAGGAGCTCCATGCCCGCAAAGCGCACGCGGCCGGTCGCCTTCGGCATGAGGCCCATCATGGTTCGCAAGGTCGTGGTCTTGCCGGCGCCGTTGCGACCGACGAGGGCAACCACCTCGCCCTCCTTCACGTGCAGGGAGATGCCGTGGAGGATGTGGCTCGCGCCATACCAGGCGTGGAGATCTTCGATTTCGAGCAGCGCTGTCTCAGCCATAACCTTCACTCTGTCCGAGATAGACCCGGCGGACTTCCGGATTGCTCCTGATCTCGTCCGGCGCGCCGTCCGCGAGCAGGCGGCCGTGGTGCAGCACCACGACGCGCTTGGACAGGCCCAGCACCATCTTCATCTTGTGCTCCACCAGCAGTACCGTGCGCTTGTCGGCGAGCCGTTCCAGCAGCGCGACCATGTCCTTGGTCTCTTCGGGACCCATGCCGGCGGTCGGCTCGTCGAGCAGCAGCAACTCGGGCTCGGAGACCAGCGCGATCGCGATCTCCAGCGCGCGCTGCTGGCCGTGCGAGAGGAACTTTGCAAATTCGCTTCGCCTGCCGAGAAGCCCCACCGCGTCGAGTGCCGCATCGGCACGCGCATGCAATTCGGTCAGCCGCGCGCGATTCCGCCAGATGTCATAGCTCACGGTCAGCGCCTGGGCGGCGACGCGGACGTTCTCGTGCACCGACAGGTCCGGAAAGATGTTGGTGATCTGGTAGGACCGTGAAATGCCCTGGTGCACGAAGCGGTGCTGCGGCAGGCCGTTCAGCTCACGCCCCCGGAAATGCAGCTTGCCGGAGGTCGGCGTCAGTGCACCTGAGAGGATGTTGAAGAACGTGCTCTTGCCGGCACCGTTCGGCCCGATGATCGAGGTGAGCTGCCCCGCCGCAAAGGACAAGGTAATATCCTCGAGCGCGACAAAGCCGCCGAAGCGCTTGCCGATTCCCTCGGCGCGAAGCAGTTCGCCGCTCATCGCCGCGCCTTTCCGATGCGAAGGGCATCCAGCAGCGTGCCCCAGATGCCCTTGGGCAGGAACAGCACGAACAGCACGAAGATCGCGCCGACGAAGATCTGCCAATGCGGCGTCCAGAGCGAGATGACATCCTCCAGGATCAGGAAGCTCGCCGCGCCGACGAAGGGTCCGAAAAAGCTGCGGGCGCCGCCGAGCAGCACCATCATCACGATCATGCCCGAGGTCTGGTAGTGCAGGATGTCGAGCGGCACGATCGACAGATGCAGCGCCAGCATGCAACCGCCGAGCGAGGAGATCGCGCCCGACAGCATGAACACGACCAGCTTGCTGCGCTCTACGTCGTAGCCGCAGGCCCGCGCGCGCTGCTCGTTCTCGCGGATCGCCTCGATGACGGCCCCGAACGGCGAGTTCAGGATGCGCGACTGGAACCACATCGCCAGCGCCGCGAAGGCCATCAGCACGTAATATTTGTTGATGGGGTCGAGGAAATTGACCTGGAGGCCGAACAGGCTGATGCGGTCGACGGTGAAGCCGCGCAGGCCGTTCTCGCCGCCGGTGAAGGAGGACGCCTGGAGCGCGACGTAGTAGACGAGCTGCGCCAAAGCGAGCGTCACCATGGAGAAATAGATGCCGCGGGTGCGCGTCGAGACAATGCCGATCAGGGCCGCCAGGCAGGTGCTGAGACCCACGGCGAGCGCGACCGCGGCAAACCACGGCACGCCATAGCGGCCGATCGCAATGCCGGTAAAGTATGCACCCGCCCCGAAGAACGCGGCCTGCCCGAACGACAACAGCCCGGTGTAGCCGAACAGCAGATTGTAGCCCATCACCACGACACCGTAGATCAGGACGTTGACGGCCAGCGCCTTGGACGGCAGCAGCCAAGGCAATATCGCCAGCACGGCGATGGAGAGCAGCACGCGGTGGTCGAGAAGCCGGCCGAGCCCGCTCGGCGCAGGCTTGGCGAGAGCCTCGCCGCTCGAAGGGTGCGTCACGCCGTCCTCCCTCTCACGCCGAACAGGCCTTGCGGGCGGATCAGCAGCACCACCGCCATCAGCGCGAACATGACGATGGTCGCCATTTCAGGCGCGAACAGCGCCACCAGGCTGATGGAAATGCCGACCATGAGGCCGGCCACGACCGCGCCGACGATCGAGCCGAGACCGCCAATCACCGTGACGACAAAGGCTTCGGCCAGTACCAGCGAGCCCATCTCCGGATTGACGCTGCGCATGGGCCCGGCGAGCACGCCACCCAGCGCGGCGAGACCGACGCCGAGCCCGAAGATCGCAAGCCACACCCGGCCGATGTCGACACCGAGCACCTGCATGATGGTGGGATCGCGCGCACCTGCGCGCACGATCAGGCCGACACGGGTCTTCTCCAGCGTCAGCCAGAGCGCCAGCAGCACCACCGCCACCAGCGCGATGACGAACAGGCGGTAGCGGGGGAAGAAGCCGATGCCGAGATCGAGCACGCCGATCAGCTGCGGCGGGGTCGGAAACGGAATGCCGTCGCTGCCGAACACGATGCGCACGCCCTCGACCAGGACGTAGCTGAGGCCGAAGGTGAGCAGCAGCGGATCGTCGATCGAGCGTCCATACAGCCTGCGGATCAGCACGAACTCGATCAGCATGCCGAAAGCGCCGATCAGGATGGGCGCGAGCAGCAGCCCCCACCAGAAGCTTCCGGTGAGCGAGGCCAGATACAGCCCGGCATAGGCCCCGATCATGAACAGCGCGCCATGGGCGAAATTGACCACCCCGAGCATGCCGAACACGATCGTCAGTCCAAGCGCAGTGATCACCAGGACCGCCCCAAGGGCGATCCCGGAGAGAAGCTGCATGATGATCAGCGACAGGTCCATCGTCACAGGCTTCAGGTGGCGTGGCCGAGCTCGCTGCAGCTGCGCAGCATGTCGTCCGAGCCGGTGTCGTTGGCGAGAATGGCGAACAGATCGTTGTCGCCCGCCATGGCGGACTTCTTCTTGGACTCCAGCACCAGCACCGACTGAACCGACTGATGGTCGCATTTGCGGTAATGCTGCGGCCCCTTGGTCAGATCATATTGCAGCTTCTCGAGCGCATCGACCACCTTATCGGTGTCGGTGCCGCCGGCGGCCTGCATCGCAGCCAGCAACGATCCGACGCCGGAATAGCCATAGGCGCCGTAGTCGGTCGGGATCGCGCCGCCATTGGCAGCCTTGAACGCGGCATTGAAGGCGGCCGCCGACTTGCTCTGCGTCTCCAGGCCCCAATAATAGTTGGCGCCGCCGACGACGCCCTCGAACACGTCGGGGCCGACCGCGAGCCGCTGGTTGTGCAGGATGACGGGGACGACGATCTTCATCTGCTGCTTGACGCCGAAATCCACGGCCTGCTTGATCGCATTGGCCTGGTCGCGGCCGAAATTGGAGATGCAGAGCACGTCCGGCCGCATCGACATCAGGCGCGGCATGAAGGTCGAATAGTCGGCAGCACCGAACGGATGCAGGATCTCGCCGACATTGTCCGCACCGATCGCCGCCTGCGCGCGCTTGAAGCCGCGCAGCATCTCATGGCCATACGCATAATCGGCGACGAGATGGGCGACTTTCATACCCTTCTTCAGCGTCTGCCGCGCCACCGCGGCTGTCGTCATGTGTGGGTTCAGCGCTTCATGGAAGGTGTATTTGCTGAAATCCTTGGCTTCGTTGATGGTGTCCGACTGGCTGATCGAGACGTAGATCACGCCGCGGGCGCGGGTAACCTCGTTGACCGCGAGCTGCACGGCGCTGGAGAGCGCGCCGACCACGGCATGAACCTTGTCCTTCTCGATCAGCTCGAGCGTACGCGTCGCGGCCTCACCGGCGTTGAGCTTGTCGTCGCGCACCAGCAGCTCGACCTTGCGGCCGCCGATGCCGCCCTTGTCGTTGACGAGCTTCACCGCGAGCTCGGCGCATTTGACCTGATCGCGCGCTTCCGCCGCGAACGGGCCGGTCAGCGGCGTCGGAAAGCCGATGCGGATCGTCTCGTCCGCGGCGCGGCCGAGCCGGGGCATGGCAAGTAGCGCCGCGCCGGCCGAGAGGCCGGCGAGTGCGGTACGGCGAGTTATCTTCGACGTCGAACCGGATTTGGGCATGATTTCCTCCAATTGTCTTTTTTCTAGAAACGCTTCAGGGCTTTCAGGACTTTGGCAGGCGTGATCGGGATCGAATTGATCGTGGCACCAAACGGCGCGAGCGCGTCGTTGACCGCATTGAGCACGCAAGCCGACGCCGCCGCCGTGCCGGCCTCGCCGACCCCCTTGGCGCCGAGCTCGGTGTCGGCGGTCGGCGTCTCGACGTGGGCGATGACGATATCGGGCATCTCCATCGGCATCGGCACGAGGTAATCGGCGAGCGAGCCGTTCATGAGCTGACCGGTGTCGCTGTAGCGGCATTCCTCGAACAGCGCAGCACCCAGCCCCTGCACGATGCCGCCGCGGAGCTGTTCGTCGACCAGCATCGGATTGATGACGCGTCCGCAATCCTCGACGATAAAATGCTTCAGGAGCTTGATGAAACCGGTCTCGACATCGACCTCCAGCGAGCAGCCCTGGATGCCGTTGGTGAAGGCAAAGGGATAGCCCTGCGGCGCGAAATGATGGCTCACCGTGAGCTGCGCCTGCGTGCCCGGCGGCAGCGTATCGGAACGGAAATAGGCAATGCGTGCGATCTCGGAGATCGGCATCCGTTGGTTCCGCGTGCCTGCGTCGACGATTTCGCCATCGACGATGTCGAGCGCCGACGGTTGCTCCTGGAGGATCAGCGCGGCGATCTCCAGGATGTTGCGCTTGAGCGCGCGCGTCGCCTGCAGCGCGGTCTCGCCGCCGATGCCGGCGCCGCGGCAGGCCCAGGTCGCCCCGCCATGCGGCGTCACCTCGGTATCCCCGGTGATGACCTTGACGTGCTCCTGGGCAAGGCCGAGCTGGTCGGCCACGATCTGGCTGATGATCGCCTCGGTGCCCTGCCCCTGCTCGGTGACCGAGATCAGGCAGCGGACCTCGCCCGACGGCGTCAGGCTGAGAGTGGCGCCGTCCTGCGAGGAGATGCGCGCGCCGCCAACGCCATAGAACGCAGGGCTGGGATTGGTGATCTCGACGAAGGCGGCGATGCCGATGCCGCGATAGACGCCGCGCTTGCGCAAATCCGCCTGCTCGGCACGCAAGCCGTCGTAGTCCATCATCTCGTGCAGGCGCTTCAGGCACGCCTGATGCGACAGCGCCTCGAAGCGGTAGCCGGTCGGCGAGGTCTGCGGATAGGCATCGTCGGCGATCACGTTCCGCGCGCGGATGGCGAAGGGATCGAGGCCGAGCTTGCCTGCTGCCATGTCGACCAGCCGCTCGGTGACGGCGCAGGCGATGGGATGGCCGACGGCGCGATACTGGCTGGTCTGCACCTTGTTCTGGAAGATCACCTCCAGCGTGGCGCGGTAATTCTTGAAGCGATAGGGCGCGCCGATCAGGCGAATGACCTGGTTGCCCTCGACCACGCTGGTGCGCGGATAGGTCGAGAACGCGCCGATCGCGGTCAGATCCAGCACGTCCATCGCCAGGATCTCGCCCCTGGCATCGAGCGCCATGCGGGCGCGGACGCGGTGGTCGCGCGCGTGGATGTCGGAGACGAAGGACTCCATGCGATCGGCAACGTACTTCACGGGACGGCCGAGCAGGATCGAGAGACCGACCACCGCCATGTCCTCGTGATAGACATGCAGCTTCATCCCGAAGGAGCCGCCGATGTCCGTCGCGATGACGCGGACGCCCGCCTCCGGGATGCCGTAGTGGCGGGAGTAGAGATCCTGGAACTGGTACGGCGTCTGCGTGCCGTGATGCACGGTGAGCGTGCCCGCGGACGGATCGTAATCCGCAACGATGGCACGCGGCTCCAGCGTCACTGCGGTATGGCGGCCGAAGGAGAACTCCTCCTCCACCACATGGGCCGCATGCGCAAAGGCGTCATCGACAGCGCCGTTGTCGAGCTGGCTGCGGAAGCAGGTGTTGTTGGCGCTGCCGGGATTGACCAGCGGACCGCCGGCCTCGCGTGCGCCGTCGATGTCGACGACGACGGGAAGGTCCTCGTAGTCGACCTCGATCAGCTCCAGCGCATCTTCGGCGATCGTCCGGCTCTCGGCAACGACGGCGACCACCGCCTGTCCGGCCCAGACCACGCGATCGAGCGGCAGCGGCAATTGCGGTGCGGAGGTCATGCCCTTGAAATGATCGAGCGTGCCAGTCCAGGGCGTGCAGATCCTGGCGAGATCGGCGCCGGTGGCGACGAGATGCACGCCTTCGATTGCACGCGCCTGCTCGGTCTTGATCGCGACGATCTTCGCATGCGCATGCGGGCTACGCAGGAACGCGGCGAAGAGCATACGCGGCAGACGGAGGTCGCTGACATAACGTCCCCGCCCGGCCAACAGCCGCTTGGCGTTCGGCCGCGGCACGGAACGGCCGATATAGGAGTTGGGCCGATCGAGCGAGGTCAGCGGCGCGCTCATGCTGCGCCTCCGCGTGCGCTGCGCGCTTTGGCCACCGCGTCGATGGCATCGACGATCGCTTCATAGCCGGTGCAGCGGCAGTAATTGCCCGACAGCGCGTCGCGGATCTCGTCGCGGCTCGGCTGCGCCGTCTGCGAGAGCAGCTCGTTGGCGTTGATCAGCATGCCCGGCGTGCAAAAGCCGCATTGCAGCGCATTGCGGCGATGAAATTCGGCCTGGAGATCGGCGAGCAGGCCGCTCTCGCTGAGCCCCTCGATCGTGTCGATCCTGCCGCCATCAGCCTGCACCGCAAACATCAGGCAGGAATGCACGGCGCGGCCGTCGAGCTGCACCAGGCAGGCACCGCAAGCGCCCATCTCGCAGCCGGCATGCGTGCCCGTCAGCTCGAGCCTGTCGCGCAGGCAATCGACCAGCGTCTCGCGCGGCGCGACCTCGCAGGCGACCTTGCGTCCGTTGACGACGAGGCGGACTCGCACCGTCTCGTCCGCCTCGTTCAGCAGGCTGTCGTCGAAGCCGCTCATGCTCCCTCACCGAGACGTCCGAGCAGACGGCCAAGCAATACGCGGGCGAGATGCAGCCGCATCGCCGGCGGCACCTCGTCGCTCTCGGGCGGCGCGAGATCGCCTTCGAGCGCGCCTTGCGCGGAAGCGATGCATGCCGCATCCAGGCTCGCGCCGATCAAAATTGTTTCCGCCCCTTTGGCCCGTGTCGGCGTGTTGCCGACGGAGAAGAAGGAGATGCGGATGTCGTCAATGCGCTCCCCGGTGCAGGTCGCGAGGATGCCGCAACCGACCAGCGCGTAATCCCCGCGCCGCCGCGCCAGCTCGTCGAACGCAAAGCGCTGATCCGCCCTGAACAGCGGAACGTAGATCGCGGTGATCAGCTCGCCGGGCTGTAGCGCCGTCTCGAACAGGTCGATGAAGAAGTCGTCGGCCTTGACGCGCCGGCGGCCTGAGGGCCCGGCGATCTCGATCTCGGCATCCAGCGCCAAGGTCATCGCCGGAAATTCGGAGGCGGGGTCGGCCAGTGCGACGCTGCCGCCGAGCGTGCCGCGGTTGCGGATCGCGGGATGGGCGACGAACGGTGCCGCAGCGTGCAGCAGCGGCGCGAACTCGGCGATCAGCGGCTCGCTCAGCATTTCGCAGTGGCGCGTCAGCGCACCGATGCGCAAGCTGTCACCTTCACGCCTGACGCCGCACAGTTCGTCGATATGCGTAATGTCGATCAGTAGCCGCGGCGCCTGCAGCCGCAGCGACAGCGCCGGCACCAGGCTCTGGCCGCCGGCGATGAAACGCGCATCGTCCCCGGCGCGTGCGTGAGCATCCAGCGCCTGGTCGATCGTCGCAGCCCGAAAATAGCTGAAAGCCCGCGCCTTCACTGCCGTTTCCTCGATATCCATCGGCTCATCAGCCGGGATGCCAGATTTGTAACCATCTGGTCTCAAAATCCTGACACGGCTCCCGAGATCGGTCAACAGGAAATGACCATTTGGTCACAAAAGCACGTTGGGTTATGAAGACAGGGTTACGTTGATTCAGCGACGAGATGGCCCGAAAAGCGCAGAAAACTTTGAGGCGACCGGTCCGCAAGCGGACCGAGACAGGCAGCAAGTCCGCGCCAAAGCGTCGCAACATGCGCGCGGCCGACCGCGAGCGCGCGATCGTGGACGAGGCCATCCGCTTCTTCGCCGAGCGCGGCTTCGAGGGTCAGACCCGCGAGCTCGCCAAGCGCATGGGCATCACGCATTCGGCGATCTACCGCCACTTCCCGAGCAAGGAAGCGCTGATCGAGCGGGTCTACCAGGAGGTCTATCTCAGCCGCTGGTCGCCTGATTGGGGACCGATGATCCGCGACCGTTCGTTGTCACTCGAAGCAAGGCTCACGCGCTTTTATCTCGACTATGTCGAACGCGTGTTCGAATACAATTGGGTACGGATCTTCGTGTTCTCCGGCATGAAGTCATTCGGCATCACCAGCCGCTATCTCGACATCGTCCGCCGCGAGATCATCGAACCGGCGGCGGCCGAACTGCGCCACGAGCTCAAACTGCCCGACTCGAAAGCTCACTCATTGGGTGAGCGCGAGACCGAGCTGTTCTGGGGCCTGCACGGCCGCATCTTCTATCTCGCCATCCGAAAATTCATCTACGAGACGCCGATCCCGCCTGACCTCGACGCCATCGTCCGTGACGCCGTCCAGACCTTCATGGACGGCGCGAAGACGACGATGCCGAGGCTCTTGGTCAGCGGCTGAATCGGCGACGCTGCCCCGAAGCAGGTGCGCTCCCTCTCCCGCTTGCGGGGGAGGGCTGGGGTGGGGGTGCCTCCGCAGAGAGACTCCCTGATTGGAGAGAGCCCCCACCCGGCGCTCCGCGCCGACCTCCCCCGCAAGCGGGAGAGGTTGATCGAGCCCGCGGCTAGCTACTTCGCAAGGCTCGGCAGATCGAGCCCCTTGTCACGGGCGCAGTCGATCGCGGTCTCGTAACCCGCGTCGGCATGGCGCATGACGCCGGTGGCGGGATCGTTCCACAGCACGCGCTCGATGCGCTTGGCCGCTTCCGGCGTGCCGTCGGCCACGATCACCATGCCGGCATGCTGGGAATAGCCGATGCCGACGCCGCCGCCATGATGCAGCGACACCCAGGTCGCGCCACTGGCGCAATTGAGCAGCGCGTTCAGCAGAGGCCAGTCGGACACCGCGTCCGAGCCGTCCTTCATCGCTTCGGTCTCGCGGTTGGGGCTTGCCACCGAGCCGCTGTCGAGATGATCGCGGCCGATCACGATCGGCGCCTTCAATTCGCCACGCGCCACCATCTCGTTGAAGGCAAGGCCGAGGCGATGGCGGTCACCGAGGCCAACCCAGCAGATCCGAGCCGGCAGACCCTGGAACTTGATGCGCTCCCTGGCCATGTCGAGCCAATTGTGCAGATGCTTGTCGTCGGGCATCAGCTCCTTCACCTTGGCGTCGGTCTTGAAGATGTCCTCGGGATCGCCCGAGAGCGCGGCCCAGCGGAACGGCCCGACACCGCGGCAGAACAAGGGACGGATATAGGCGGGAACGAAGCCGGGGAAATCGAAGGCGTTCTTCAGGCCCATGTCCTGCGCCATCTGGCGGATGTTGTTGCCGTAATCGAGCGTCGGAATGCCCTGCGCATGGAAATCCAGCATCGCCTGGACATGCTCGACCATCGACGTCTTCGATGCACGCTCGACGCCCTTCGGATCGGAGCCGCGCTTGGCTTCCCACTCGGCGAGCGTCCAGCCCTTCGGCAAATACCCGTTGATCGGATCATGCGCGCTGGTCTGGTCGGTGACGATGTCGGGCTTGACGCCGCGGCGCACCAGCTCCGGGAAGATCTCCGCGGCATTGCCGAGCAGGCCGACCGAGACTGCCTTCTTCGTCTTGGCGGCCTCTGCCATGATCGCCAGCGCCTCGTCGAGCGTTGCGGCCTGACGATCGAGATAGCCGGTGCGCAGCCGCATCTCGATGCGGCTCGGCTGGCATTCCACCGCGAGCATCGAAGCGCCGGCCATGGTCGCGGCCAGCGGCTGCGCACCGCCCATGCCACCGAGGCCAGCGGTGAGAATCCATTTGCCGGCAAGGCTGCCGCCATAATGGCGCCGGCCGACCTCGACGAAGGTCTCGTAGGTGCCCTGCACGATGCCCTGGCTGCCGATATAGATCCAGGACCCGGCCGTCATCTGGCCGTACATCATCAGGCCCTGGCGATCGAGCTCGTTGAAATGGTCGAGCGTTGCCCAATGCGGCACGATGTTGGAGTTCGCGATCAGCACGCGCGGCGCATCGGCATGGGTGCGGAACACGCCGACCGGCTTGCCGGACTGGACCAGCAGCGTCTGGTCGGCTTCGAGCTTGCGCAAGGCCGCAACGATCCGGTCAAAGCTCTCCCAGTCGCGCGCGGCGCGGCCGATGCCGCCATAGACCACGAGCTCGCTCGGGCGCTCCGCGACATCAGGATCGAGATTGTTCATGAGCATGCGCAGCGGCGCTTCCGTCAGCCAGCTCTTGGCGCTGATGTCGCTGCCGCGGGGCGCACGGATGGTGCGGTCATTGTCCAGTCGGCGGTTCATGCGGGCACCTCTTTAGGCAAGTCGCGGAAATGGGTCAGTTGGAAGCATGGTGAGCGCCACGCTCGGCAGCGCATCGGCCTCGACCAGCGCAGCGGCCTTGGCGAGATCGCCGGCCATGTAGCGGTCCGCACCGAGCGCCGGCACCTGCTCGCGCAATGCGGCGATGACGGCAACGAGCGGCGCGCTGGTCGCATGCGGCGCGCGCAGCGTGATGCCTTGGGCGGCAACCAGGAGCTCGATGCCGAGGATGGCGGCGAGATTGTCGGCCATGTCGCACAGCCGCCGCGCGGCGTGTGCGGCCATCGAGACGTGATCTTCCTGGTTGGCGCTGGTCGGCGTCGAATCGATCGAGCAGGCTGCCGCGCGCTGCTTGTTCTCGGCATAGAGCGCGGCGGCCGTCACCTCGGCGATCATGAAGCCGGAATTGATGCCGGGATCTGGGGTGAGGAACGGCGGCAGGCCGAAATTCAGGGCGGGATCGACCAGCGTCGCAATGCGCCGCTCGCTGATCGCGCCGATTTCCGACAGCGCCAGCGCGAGCGCGTCGGCGGCAAAGGCCACAGGCTCGGCGTGAAAATTGCCGCCGGAAACGATCTCGCCGGTTTCGACCAGCACCAGCGGATTGTCGGTGACGGCGTTGGCTTCGACAATCAATGTGCGCGCGGCCTGCGTGATCAGGTCGAGCGCGGCACCCGCGACCTGCGGCTGGCAGCGCAGGCAATAGGGATCCTGCACGCGCTCGTCGCCTTCGAGATGCGACAGGCGGATGTCGCTGCCATCCAGCAGCGCGATCAGCGTCGCAGCTGCGGCGATCTGCCCGGGATGACCACGCAGCGCCTGGATTTCCGGACGGAACGGCGCCGTCGAGGCCATCGCGGCGTCGACCGACAGCGCACCGGTCACGAGCGCCGCACGGGCCAGTCGAAACGCGCGCAGCACGCCGGCAATAGCGTAGGCGGTCGAGAATTGCGTGCCGTTGATCAGCGCGAGCCCCTCCTTGGGGCCGAGCGTCAACCGCGCGAGGCCGGCCGCGGCGAGCGCTTCACCGCCGGACACGGTTTTCCCGTCGACGATCGCCTGCCCCTCACCGATCATCACCGCCGTCATGTGCGCGAGCGGCGCAAGATCGCCGGAGGCGCCGACCGAGCCCTGCTGCGGCACCAGCGGCGTGACGCCCCGCGCCAGCATGGCCTGCAACTGCTCGATTACCGCGCGGCGCACGCCGGAAGCGCCGCGCCCGAGCGAGACGATCTTCAACGCCATCATCAGCCGCACGATCGGCTCGGGCGTGGCTGGGCCGACGCCGCAGCAATGCGACACGATCAGATTGCGCTGGAGCAGCGCGGTCTGATCGGGCGGAATGCGCTTCGAGGCGAGCTTCCCGAAGCCGGTGTTGATGCCATAGACGGGAGCGTCGGCTTGCGCGGCCCTTGCAACGATTTCGGCTGCCGCCTCGACGCGTGGCCAGAACGACGGATCGAGCACGACGGAAGCGCCTTCCAGCACGCGCGCGAGATCGTCGAGGCTGACCGCTCCCGGCTTGACGACGATCGCGGTGCCCTGCTCCGTCACTGGCCCCTCCACACCCGGCGATGCAGCGGATTGAAGCCGATGCGATAAACAAGCTCGGCTGGACGCTCGATGTCCCAGATCGCGAGGTCGCACCATTTCCCGGCTTCCAGCGTGCCGGTTTCATCGAGCACGCCCAGCGCCCGCGCGCCCTCGCGGGTGATTCCGGCGAGGCATTCGGCGACCGTCATCCGGAACAGGGTCGCGCCCATGTTCATCGTGAGCAGGAGCGAGGTCAGCGGTGAGCTGCCGGGATTGCAATCGGTCGCGAGCGCCATGGAAACGCCGTGGCTGCGGAACGCCTCGACCGGCGGCTTCTGCGTCTCGCGGATGAAGTAGAATGCGCCGGGCAGCAGCACCGCCACCGTGCCGGCCTTCGCCATCGCGGCGGCGCCGGCTTCGTCGGTATGCTCGAGATGATCGGCCGACAGCGCCGAGAATCTTGCAGCGAGCGCAGCACCGCCGAGGTTCGACAGCTGGTCGGCATGAAGCTTGACCGGCAGCCCCAGCTCCCTCGCCGTCTCGAACACCCGCGCAGTCTGCTCCGCCGAGAACGCGATGCCCTCCATGAAGGCATCGACGGCGTCGGCAAGACCGGCCTTCGCAACGGCTGGCAGCATCTCCTTGCAGACGAGATCGATATAGCGATCCTTGTCACCCTCCGCCTCCACCGGCAGGGCATGCGCCCCGAGGAAGGAGGTGCGGATCGCAACCGGCCGCTGGCGACTGATGCTGCGCGCGGCCGCGAGCTGTCGCATCTCGGTCTCGGTGTCGAGGCCGTAGCCCGACTTGACCTCGACCGTGGTTGCGCCCTCGCCGATCAGCGCATCGAGCCGCGGCAACGCACTCGCGACGAGATCGGCCTCGCTCGCCTTGCGGGTCGCCGCCACCGTGGAGACGATGCCGCCGCCGGCGCGCGCGATCTCCTCGTAGCTCGCGCCCTTCAGGCGCAGCTCGAACTCGTGCGCGCGGTTGCCGCCATAGACGAGATGGGTGTGGCAGTCGACGAGGCCGGGCGTGATCCAGCGTCCCTCGCAATCGGTCCGTTCCGCCGCATCGGCATCCGCCGGAAAATCGGCCTGCGCACCGGCATAGACGATACGTCCGCCGCGCGCGGCGATCAGGCCCCGCCCGATCTCGCCGAGATCGGGCCGGTCGGCCCGCATCGTGGCAAGCCGGGCATTGTGCCAGATCCGGTCGAAGCGCTCTGCCATGCAACGGTCCCTTCGCGTGGGATGCTTGACTTATATGTCTAGACATATAATCGTGGGACCGTTCTGTCCAGCCGGCGTGTAATCATGACCCGACTGCATTTCGCCTCCGCGCTCCTGCCCTCGGGCTGGGCCAATGACGTGCAGGTGGTGATCACCGCCGGCGCGATCGCGGCGGTGTCCGCGGGTGTGCAGCCGGCCGCCGGCGACGAGCGCCACGCCATCGCGCTTCCGGGACTTGCGAGCCTGCACAGTCACGCGTTCCAGCGCGGCATGGCGGGCCTTGCTGAGCTGCGCGGCAATTCCACCGACACGTTCTGGACCTGGCGCGAGACGATGTATCGCTTCGCCCTCGCAATGACGCCCGATGACGTCGCCGCCGTTGCGACTCTCCTCTATGTCGAGATGCTCGAACAGGGATTTACCCGCGTCGGCGAATTCCATTATCTGCACCACGATCGCGACGGCTCGCACTATGCCGATCCCGCCGAGACGGCCGCGCGCATCGCGCAGGCAGCCGAAGCCTCCGGCATTGCCCTGACGCTGCTGCCGAGTTTCTATGCGCACGGCTCCTTCGGCGGCGCAGCGCCTCATGACGGCCAACGCCGCTTCATCTGCTCGGTCGATCAGTTCGCGGCATTGATGGCTGCGTCGCGCAAGGCGATCAGCGCATTGCCCGACGCCAATATCGGCATCGCGCCGCACAGCCTGCGCGCGGTGACGCCACACGAGCTTGCGGCGATCATTCCGCTTGCCGACGGCGGGCCGGTGCATATCCACGCCGCAGAGCAGGTGAAGGAAGTCGAGGACTGCCTTGCCTGGTCGGGACGGCGCCCGGTGCAATGGCTGCTGGAGCACGCGCCCCTCGACCGGCGCTGGTGCCTTATCCACGCGACTCACACGACGGACGAGGAAGTCGCCGCGTTCGCGAAGACCGGGGCGGTGGCGGGCCTCTGCCCTGTCACCGAAGCGAGTCTCGGCGATGGCACCTTCCCGGCGCGCGAATTTCTCGGCGCCGGCGGTGCGTTCGGCGTGGGCACTGATTCCAACGTCCTGGTCGGGGTCGCCGACGAATTGCGCCAGCTCGAATATGGCCAGCGGCTGAAGCATCGCGAGCGCAACGTGCTCTCCAGCGGCGCGGGCCGTTCCACCGGTCGCACATTATTCGACCATGCTCTTGCGGGCGGCGCGCAAGCGCTGGCACAGCCGACAGTCGGCCTCGCCGCGGGCGCGCGGGCCGACATCGTCACGCTCGACACGGCGCATCCTTCGCTATCGGGGCGCGCCGGCGACGCAGCCATCGACGGCTGGATCTTTGCCGCGAGCAGTGGCGCGATCGATTGCGTCTGGGCCGGCGGCCACAAGGTCGTCGAAGGCGGCCGGCACAAATTGCGTCAGGGGGCGCGCGAACGCTTCAACGCGACGGTGCGGAGGCTCCTCGCATGAGCCTTGCGACCGATGCCGCCGACAAGCCGACGCTCTATAAGCGCATCCGCGCCGACATCGAGACGCGCATCCTGACCGGCGAATGGCCGCCGGGGCATCGCATTCCGTTCGAGCATGAGCTGGTGGCCCGTTACGGCTGCTCGCGCATGACCGTCAACAAGGCGTTGTCGGAGCTCGCGCAGGCCGATTTGATCGAGCGGCGGCGGCGGGCCGGCTCTTTCGTGCGCCGGCCGCAGCATCAGTCGGCCGTGCTCAAGATCGCCGACATCCGCGCCGAGATCACCGCACTGGGGCGCGGCTACGGCTACGAGTTGATCGGTCGCAAGCTGCGGGCTGCGACTGCCGCCGACCGTGACCGTCTCGGCGTGAAAAAGGCCGGCAAGGTGGTCGCGATTACCTGCCGGCACAGCGCCGACAAAGTGCCTTTTGCGGTCGAGGACAGGCTGATTGATCTGTCCTCGGTGCCGGAGGCCGCAACCGCGGATTTCGCACGCGAACCGCCGGGGTCGTGGCTGCTTCACCATGTCCCGTGGACGGAGGCCGAGCACACCATCAGCGCCATCGTCGCCGACGATCGCACGGCGGATGCGCTCGCGATCGCCGTCGGCGCGCCCTGCCTCGTGATCGACCGCTACACCTGGCGCAGCGCACGCACCATCACTGCCGTGCGCCTGCTCTATCCCGGTGACTCTCACCGCCTTGTCGCGCGATTCAAGGGAGGCTGAGAGGATATGTCGGCACAAATCGTGCAACGCTTCGGGCAACGGTCCATCTGGACCGACAATGATCAACAGGACGTCAATCCATCGATCGGCAAGAGGACGACAATCATGCGTAGTTCGACGATATTTGCGACAATCATTGCTATTTCGGCCTCCACTCCCGTGCTCGCCGACGACGTCAAGGTCGGAATCGGCATCTCCGGGTGGACCGGCTTCGCGCCGCTGACGCTGGCGAAGGAGGCTGGCATCTTCAAGAAGAACGGTCTCGACGTCACCATCAAGAAAATTCCGCAGAAGGACCGCCACCTCGCGATCGCGTCCGGCGACATCCAGTGTGCGGCGACCACGGTCGAGACCTGGATCTCCTGGAACGCCAACGGCGTTGCGACCAAGCAGATCTTCCAGCTCGACAAGAGCTTTGGCGCCGACGGCATGGCCGTGCGCAACGACGTCGCCGCGATCAAGGACCTGAAGGGCAAGACCGTCGCCGCCTCCGCGCCCGGCACCTCGCCTTATTTCGCGCTGGCCTGGATGCTCAAGAAGAACGGCCTCACCGTGAAGGACGTCACCGTCGTCAACCTCGAGCCGGCCGCCGCCGCGCAGGCCTTCGTCTCCGGCCAGAACGATGCGGCGATGACCTATGAGCCTTACCTCTCGACCGTGCGCGCCGCGCCCGACAAGGGCAAGATCATCGCCACCACGCTGGACTATCCGATGGTCATGGACACCTTCGGCTGCACGCCGAAATTCCTGACGGAGAATCCCAAGGCCGCCAAGGCGCTCGCCGACAGCTATTTCGAGGCGCTCGACATGATCGCCAAGGACCAGGCCAAGGCCTACGAGATCATGGGCGCCGACGTGAAGCAGAGCGGCGAGCAATTCGGCAACTCGGCGAAATATCTGCGCTGGCAGGACAAGGCCGCGAACCAGAAGTTCTTCGCCGGCGACTTCCTGACCTTCAACAAGGAGGCTGCCGAGCTGCTGCTCGAGATCGGCATCATCAAGGCCGCACCAAAGGTCGAGGATCTCTTCGACGCCAGCTTCATCAAGTAACTTCTTCTAGCGCTGCCGGTCCCGTCTTGCGGCGGGGCCGGCATTTCTCTTCATCGCCCGGATAGACAGTTTGATGCGTCCCCTGGACCCTGTTACATCGAAGCAGCGCGTGGCCTACGGCCTTGCGTTCTTCGTGGTGTTCGTCGCCCTCTGGTCGTGGGCGACCTTCGGCGGCTATGTGTCGAAGACCTTTCTCGCCAACCCGCTGACCATGGTGCAGGAAGGCTATGACCTCTTGGCCAAGCAGGGGTTTGTGTTCGACATCGGCATGACGATCTGGCGCGTCGTCGGCGGCTTTGCGCTCGCAGCGATCATCGCAGTGCCGCTCGGCGTTCTCATGGGCGCCTACAAGCCGGTCGAAGCCTTCCTCGAACCGTTCGTCTCCTTCGCGCGCTATCTGCCCGCCTCCGCGTTTATTCCGCTTCTGATCCTGTGGGCCGGCATCGGCGAACTGCAGAAGCTCCTCGTCATCTTCATCGGCTCGGTATTCCAGGTCATCCTGATGGTCGCCGTGACCGTCGGCGCAACGCGGCGCGATCTGGTCGAGGCGGCCTATACGTTGGGGGCCCGCGACCGCGGCATCATCCGCCGCGTGCTGCTGCCCTCCTCCGCACCCGAGATCGCAGAGATCCTGCGGCTGGTGCTCGGCTGGGCCTGGACCTATGTCATCGTCGCCGAGCTGATCGGCTCGTCCTCCGGCATCGGTCACATGATCACCGACAGCCAGGCGCTGCTCAACACCGGACAGATCATCTTCGGCATCATCGTGATCGGGCTGATCGGCCTGCTCTCGGACTTCATGTTCAAGGCGTTCAACGCCTGGCTGTTTCCGTGGAGGCTCGCATGACGATCCTCAAGGTCGAACAGGTCTCGCGCACCTTCCCCGCGCGCCACGGCAACGCGCCGACCAGGGCGCTGGAGCCGACCGATCTCGTCATCGGCAACAACGATTTCGTCACCATCCTCGGCCCTTCCGGCTGCGGCAAGTCCACGCTGCTGCGCATCGTCGCGGGCCTCGACCGTCCGACCAGCGGCCGCGTCACGCTCGACGGGCGCGAGGTCACCGGCCCCGGCGCGGATCGGGGCATGGTGTTCCAATCCTACACGCTGTTTCCCTGGCTCACCGTGCGCGAGAACATCGCCTTCGGCCTGCGCGAGCGCGGCGTGTCGCAGGACGAACGCTACAGGATCGCCGACGCCTTCATCCGCCAGGTCGGATTGTCCGGCTTCGAGAATCACTGGCCCAAGCAACTCTCCGGCGGCATGCAGCAGCGCACGGCGATTGCCCGCGCGCTTGCCAACGATCCCAAGATCCTGCTGCTCGACGAGCCCTTCGGCGCGCTGGACAACCAGACCCGCGCATTGATGCAGGAGATGCTGCTCGGGATCTGGGAGCGCGACCAGAAGACCGTGCTGTTCGTGACCCACGACATCGAGGAAGCCATCTTCCTCGGCAGCCGCGTCATCGTCATGAGCGCGCGCCCCGGCCGTATCAAGGCCGAGATCACGGTGGACCTGCCCCATCCGCGCTCCTACAAGATCAAGACCACGCCGGAATTCGTCCAGCTCAAGGAACGGCTGGTCGAGGAGATCCGCACCGAGGCGCTGAAGGTTACTGAGCATGCCTGACACCAAGCCGCGCGCCGATGGCCGGCGCGTCCTCGCCGACCTCAACGCACTCCGTGCCATCGGCACCTACAAGACCGGCGTGCACAAGCCGACCTTCTCCGAGCCGCATAAGGAGTCGCTGGACTGGCTGGTGCAGAAGCTGCCCGGCGCCGGTCTTACCGCTGCGATCGACGGCATCGGCAATGTGTTCGGCACCAGCGCCAAGTCCGGGCCGAAACTGCTGGCCGGCTCGCATCTGGAGAGCCAGAACTACGCCGGCTGGCTCGATGGCCCGCTCGGCGTCGTTTATGCGCTCGAGGCGGCGCGCGTGCTCAATGCCGATCCGACCGTCAAAGGCGCCGTCGAAGTCGTCGCCTGGTGCGACGAGGAAGGGCATTTCGGCAGCTTCCTCGGCTCGCGTTCCTATGTCGGCCAGGTCACTGAAGCCGAGATCGACGCCGCGCGCGACCGCACCAGCGGCCGCACCATGCGCGATGCGCTCGCCGAGATCGGGCTCGCCGGTCGCGCGCGCCTCGGCGTCGAGCCGGGCCGCCACGTCGGATATCTCGAGGCCCATATCGAACAGGGCGACACGCTCGAAAGCGGCAAGCTCGCGATCGGCGTCGTCACCTCCATCGTCGGCATCTGGCAGTACCGTATCAATTTCACCGGTGAACAGAATCACGCCGGGACCACGCGCATGGCCGTGCGCAAGGATGCCGGGCTGGCGCTGGCCAAATTCTGCGTCGCGATCGACCAGCGTTTTCCTGATACCTGCGGTCCGCGCACGGTCTGGACCACCGGGCGCATCACGCTCGATCCCGGCGCGCCGAGCATCATTCCGGGTGGAGCGGAGATGCTGTTCCAGATTCGCGACGACGATCCGGCCGTCATTGCCCGGCTGGAGCAGTTGCTGCGAACAATGGCGGACGAGGCCAGCGCGAACGGTCCCTGCACCGTGACCGTCGAGAAGATTCGCACCGGTGCGCCTGCCATGATGAATCCCCGCTTTCAGGACGCAATCGACGCCGCGAGCAAGGCGCTGGCCGGTGGACGTTCCATCCGCATGCCCAGCGGCGCCGGCCACGACGCGCAGATGCTGGCAACCGTCATGCCCGCCGCCATGCTGTTCGTGCCTTCGATCGGCGGCATCAGCCATCACTGGACCGAGAACACGGCCGATGCCGATATCGTCACCGGCGCGGAGGTGTACGTCGACGCCTGCCGGCGGATTCTTGCGGGCTGACGCCCTTTTTTGGGCATGATCTTTCGGAAAACCGCTCCACACTTTTCCGGATCATGCTCTAGAACGACGTCCCTCCTCCGAACCTGAATTCCTGGACGACGTCATATTTGCCCTTCGTGATCGGCACGGCGTAGTCGAAGCGCAACGGCCCGAACGGGGAGGCCCAGATCAGGCCGACGCCGACCGACGACCGCACCGTGTTGCCGTCGTCATATTGCAATCCGCAGGTCGGGCACGCCTTGGTGTTGACTTCGCCCGTGGCCGACCACGAGGTCGGCCCCTGATAGCCCCAGAGCGATCCGGCGTCGGCATAGACCGCGCCCTTCAGGCCGACCTCCTTCGGCAGGAACCAGAACGGCATCTGCAATTCCGCGGACGCGCCCCAATATTTCGTGCCACCGAGCGCATCGCCGCTGGCGCCGAGGCTCCAGTAGGTGATGTCGCGTGGACCGATACCGTTCGAAGCGAAGCCGCGCACCAGGCTCGGGCCCATCTGGAAGTGATCCAGCATGCGCAGGTCCTGATCGCCGAGCTTGCTGAGGAGGCCGCCCTGGAGATGGATCACGCTGACGATCTCGGAGACGAGCGGCGTGTAGTATTTGGCGTCCAGCGCGGTCTTCAAATAGGTGACGTCGCCGCCGACCCCGGCGAAATCCTGCCGGAAGTCGACCAGCAATCCGTCCGTCGGGTTCTTGGTGTTGTCGAGTGTGTTGTAGCTCAACGTGTAGCCGAGCGCGGAGGTCCAGGTCGCGCCGTTCGCCAGTTCTTTCCGGACCGGCAGGCTCGACTCGCCGTCGCCGTAGCAGCCGTAGCCATAGACCCCCGAGCTCGTGGAGTTGGTCGGGTCGACGCCGCCCAGGACGTTCTGGATGTAGGACGGCGTCGGGTTGTAGGCCAGCGAGGCGTTGGACGCGTTGTTGTTGCAATTGTTGTAGGCGCTGGCGAGCGTGATGCTCTGCTGATAGAGCGAATAGCGGAGCTGGAGCGAAAGGTCCTCGCGCAATGCAAGGCCAATGCGCGGAGAGAAGCCGAGCGTGGTTACGCCGTAGCTCGTATAGCTGTTCGACTTCTGCTGCTTCCAATATGTGTCGAACCCCAGCGCCATCCGGTAGTCGAGCAGATAGGGCTCGACGAAGGACAGCGATATGCCGCGTGAATATTGGCCATAGCTGACTGAGGCCTTGCCGTAGAGACCGCGGCCGAGCAGGTTGCGCTCGGAGATCGAGACTTCGGCGAGTGCTCCGTCGGTGGTGGAGTAGCCGCCCGAGATCGAGAAGTCGCCGGTCGATTTCTCCTCCATGTCGACGATCAGGACCACGCGATCGCTGGAGGAGCCGGGCTCGGTGACGATCTTGACGCTCTTGAAGTAGTCGAGGTTCTTCAGCCGCCGCTCGGCGCGGTCGACCAGCGCGCGGTTGTAGGCATCGCCCTCGGAGAGATCGAATTCGCGGCGGATCACGTAATCGCGCGTGCGGGTGTTGCCGCGCAGGTTGATGCGCTCGATATAGCTCCGCGGGCCTTCGTCGACGTTGAACACAACGGAGACGGTGTGCGCCTCGAAATTGCGGTCGCCGCCGGGCCGGACCACGGCAAAGGCATAGCCGCGGCGCGAGGCCTCGATCTGCATCTCTTCGGTCGACTTCTCGACCAATTCGACGTTGTAGAGCGAGCCGGCACTGACGCGCGAATAGCTGCGGAGCGAGCCCGCGTCGAAATTGGGAATGCCGGAGCGGAAATCGACGGAGCCGATGCGATATTGGGCACCTTCCTCGATCTTGAAGGTGACCAGAAAGCCCTTCTTATCCGGATCGTATTCGGTGAGCGCGGCCACGACCTGGACGTCGGCGAATCCGTTCTTGAGGTAGAAGCGGCGAATCAGGTCGCGGTCGGCCTCGACGCGATCGGGGTCGTAGATGTCGTTGCTGCCGAGGAAGCTGAGCAAATTGCTCTCGCGCGTCTTGATGACGTCGCGCAGGCGGGAGGCCGAGAAGGCGCTGTTGCCGACGAACTCGACCGACTTCACCGAGGTCTTGGCGCCCTCCTCGACCGTGAAGACGAGATCGACACGGTTGTTCGGCTGCTCGATGATTTCAGGGGTGACGCGGACGTCGTAGCGGCCGGAGCGCCGGTAGATTTCGGCAATGCGCAGGGTGTCGGATTGCACCAGCGCGCGCGAGAACGTCCCGCGCGGCTTGGACTGGATTTCCGCCGAGAGCTGCTCGTCCTTGATCTTCTTGTTGCCCTCGAAGGCGATGCGGCCGATCACGGCATTCTCCACCACCGACACCACGATACGGCCGCCCGCCGGGTTGATCTTCACATCCTGAAACAGGCCTGTTCCGATCAGCGCCTTGAGCCCGTCGTCGATGGCGGATTGATCGAGACGCCCGCCGGGGCCCGGCCTGAAGTAGGAGCGGACCGTCTCGGCCTCCACCCGGCGATTGCCTTCGACGACGATCGTCTCCGCCGCCTGCGCGGCCGCCGGCTGCGGCAGCAGTGCAAGCGGAAGCGAACTCGCAATCGATACAGCACTCATCGCCACGGCGATCAGCCAGGTCCGCAAAAACGGCATTCCACACCTCAGCAGCACTTCACATGCCCTGAAGACGGGAGCCCTGTGGCCGCGGTGTGGCTTTGAGATTTCCGCATTGTTTCTACGCGTTGAATTTCGTGCGGGCGGCCGGTCGCGCCGCGGCGTTCATGTCCCGGACAAGCTGCAACGCGCAGCATTGCGGCGCAGCGCCGGGACCCAGGGCAACACGGCGAGACGCGGCGAGATGGGCCCCGGCTCTGCAGCGCACCGCACCGGACGATGCTTCGCATCGCCGGGAGCGCTGCGCTGCAGAGCCGGGGCACGAGAGCGGAGTGCGGCGCCCGGTCTCTCCACCGTCATTGCGATGCTCCAATGCACATCCCAGCGTGCAGTGTCGTAGGGTGGGCAAAGGCGCACAGCGCCGTGCCCACCAATTCAATTGCGGTGCGAGAATGGTGGGCACGCTGCGCTTTGTCGAGTTTGTGGCACGCAGCTCAGCTCGCAAACACACCTTCGCGGCCTCGCGGCGGATTTCGCCCGAGCTTTGCTTCAACTCTCCACCCTCAAATCCAAGAGGGCGCAGGGAAGGCCGGGTGCCAGCTCGCACCCGCGGTCCGCTGCGCGAAATGCACACGCAGAAAGAACCGCACAGCAGCATACGGGGGGGGGGGGGGGGGGGGGGGGGGGGGGGGGGGGGGGGGGGGGGGGGGGGGGGGGGGGGGGGGGGGGGGGGGGGGGGGGGGGGGGGGGGGGGGGGGGGGGGGGGGGGGGGGGGGGGGGGGGGGGGGGGGGGGGGGGGGGGGGGGGAAGCTTGACCGTAGCAACGACGGCCAGGACCACACGGTTTTGCCGTACGCGTTCAGCGTCGCTCGTCTGCACGCGGTTTCGGACTCACAGGGACGACCCGCCCTGCCCGCTACCATCTCGTGCCGACGCTGCCGCGTCCACCGCAACCCGGCTCGCGAAACGTGACGACGCGCGATCGCCCCTCAAGGTCAAGCCGGGATGGGCGACACATACGCCGAAACCGAATTTCGGTAAAGTGGAATATTTTTAGCGGAGCGGATTGACACGCGGCGACACAGGCACGGTCGCGTAACCCGGATGGAGCGCTAGCGGAATCCGGGACGGTGCAAAATGCCGGGCGAGCAGTCCCGGATTTACGCTTTCGCTTCATCCGGGCTGCGGGACATCACCGCTTCGGCAGCGCCGAGACGTCCTGCAATACCTGTTTACATTCAGCAACATTCCGGCTGCCGAAAGGCCACGATCGGCCGGCTAGTGGCGGCTGCCTCGTCCTGCCCCTGAGGGCCATGAGCTCCCTCCGAGCCGAGGTCAGTGGATTTCAGCCGATTTGATGCCGTCGTACTCGTTCGCCGCAAGTCCCCTGCCAACGGCCAAGGAGACGCATCGTCCGAAGCCCGCCCCGTTGCGCAGCCCCATGTCGCGCGCCGGATCAGCCTGCGTTGCGCTGATGCTGGGCAGCGCCCTGGCCGGCTGCGCGGTCGGCCCGGATTATGCCCGCCCGCCCAAGCTCGCCTTGCCCTCGCACTGGAGCACCAACACCGCCCCGCATCGGGACGCCGGCAAGCTCGACCGCTGGTGGCTGCGCTTGCGCGATCCCCTGCTCAGCCGGCTGATCGAGGAGGCCGTCGAAGCAAACCCTGATGTCGCGAAGGCGAAAGCGGTCGTGCGCGAGGCGCGCGCCACGCTGCAACAGACGACGGCAGGCCTGTTTCCGTCCGTGAGCGGCACGGCCTCGGTGACCAGCAACAAGTCCAGTGCCGGCTCCTCGTCCGTCCTCGTCGACAGTGCGCCCTACTCACTTCACCAGGCAAGCTTCGATTCGAGCTGGGAGCTCGACCTGTTCGGCGGCACGCAGCGGAGCATCCAGGCCGCGGCGCATGGTGCGCAATCCGCCGAGGAGGATCTACGCGACAGCCTCGTCACGCTGATCGGCGACGTCGCCGCCTATTACGTCGAGGCGCGCGGCTATCAGGCCCGGATCGCGCTGGCGCAGCGGACCGCGGTCTCGCAGCGCGACACCGAAAAGCTCACGCGCAGCAAATACGAGGCCGGCAGCGGCAACGCCGTCGATCTCGCCAAGGCCACCGCGCAGGCCGCAAGCACGGAAGCCAACGTTCCGACCTATCAGGCGGCGCTTGCGGCCGACGTTCACCGGCTCGGAATCCTGCTCGGGCGGCCGCCCGGCGGCGTCGCCTCGTCGATGGCGCAGTCCGCGCCCGTGCCGGCGCCGCGTATGCCGCTTCCCATGGGACTGCCCGCCGATCTCCTCATGAGCCGCCCCGATGTTGCCAGTGCCGAGCGCAAGCTGGCGCAGGCGACCGCCAAGATCGGCGCCGCGGAGGCCGACCGCTATCCGGCGGTGTCGTTGACCGGCTCGGTCGGCACCTCTGCGCTGCGGGCCGGCGATCTCGCCAAATATTCGAGCGTCAGCTGGTCGGTCGGCCCCTCGATCACCGTACCGGTGTTCGACGCGGGCAAGCGCCTGGCCACGGTCAGGATTGCGGAGGCGCAACGCGACCAGGCCTTCGCCACGTTCCATTCGACCCTGCTCACCGCGCTCGAGGACGTCGAGAATGCCCTGGTCTCGTTGTCGCGCGAACGCGTGCGCGCCACCAAGCTGACGGAGGCGGCCAGGAACTACCGCGAAGCCGCACGGCTGTCGCGATCGCTGTTCGAGACCGGCAGCGCCAGCTTCATCGACGTGCTGGACGCCGAACGATCGCTTTATTCGGCCGAGGATACGCTGATCCAGAGCAAGGTGTCGGCGGCCAAGGATTACATCGCGCTGGCAAAGGCGCTCGGCGGCGGCTGGTCCGATCCGGTCGACGTGTCGACCCCTGTTATCGTGGACACCAACACGGGACCTCACTTCCGGGAGGCGCAGAAGTGACCGAGATCATCACCGCCAGACGCCTGAAGATCGCCGCAGCGATTGTTGCCGTCGTGGCAACCGGCGTGGTCGCGGCCACGCGCTTTCCGGGGACGTCGAGCAAGGCGCAGTCCTACATCACGGCGCCGGTCACCGTCAGCGATTTGCGCGAGGAGGTGCTCGCCAGCGGCACGCTGAAGCCGGCGCGGCTGACCGCGGTCGGCGCGCAGGTGTCAGGCCGGATCACCGCCCTCAACGTCCGCGTCGGCGACACGGTGAAGGCCGGCGACGTCATCGCCCAGATCGATCCCGTCACCAGGCAGAACGATCTGCGCAGCTCCGAGGCGTCGCTGAAGAACTATCGGGCGCAGAAGATCGAGAAGGAGGCCGCGCTGGTGCTGGCCGAGGCCAATCTCGCGCGCCAGCAGGCGACCCTGGCGCAACGCGCGACGTCGCGCAGCGACTTCGACACCGCGGATTCGACCGTGCGGCAGACCCGCGCCCAGATTGCCGCCCTCGAAGCCCTGATCGTGGGGGCGGAAGCCAGCGTCGAGACGTCACGCGTGAACCTAGAATACACCCGCATCACCGCGCCGATCGACGGCACGGTCCTCGCCACCGTGGTGCAGGAGGGACAGACGGTCAACGCGGTGCAGTCCGCACCGACCATCGTCGTGCTCGGCCAACTCGCGACGATGACGGTGCGGGCGGAGATCTCCGAGGCCGACATCGTCAAGGTCAGACCGGGGCAATCGCTCTACTTCACCATCCTCGGCGACCAGGACCATCGCTATGAGGCCCGGCTCGAGCAGATCGAGCCGGCGCCCGAATCGATCAAGAACGACGCCAGCTTCTCCTCGACCACCACCAGCTCGACCTCGAGCACGAGCTCGTCGAGCTCGACCAGCACGGCGATCTACTACATCGGCGTCTTCAACGTGCCGAACAAGGAGCTCTCGCTGCGGACCTACATGACCGCGGAGGTGCACATCGTCACCGGCGAGGCCAAGCGCGTGAAGGTGATCCCGGCGCTCGCGGTGATGCGAAAGTCCGACGGCCGCAGCACGGTGCGCACGCTCGCCGCGTCCGGTGACATCCGCGAGCGCGAGGTCAAGACCGGCCTCAACGATCGCACCACTGTCGAGATCAAGTCCGGCCTCGACGAGGGCGAACGTGTCGTGACCGGCGAGGCGAACGAGCAGACCGCATCACGCGGCATGCCCGGCGGCCCGCCGGGAGGGGCAGGTCCCTGACATGATCCCTCATTTGGCCGATCCGATCATCGCGATCGAGAAGGTTCGGCGGGAGTTCACGGCCGGCGACACCAGCGTGGTCGCGCTCGACGATTTCTCGCTGAGCATCCGGCCCGGCGAGATGGTGGCGATCATCGGCTCGTCCGGATCTGGCAAATCGACGCTGCTCAACATCCTCGGCTGTCTCGACCGCCCGACCTCCGGCACCTATCGCGTCGCCGGCAAGAACGTCTCCGAGCTCGATGCCGATGCGCTGGCGGCGCTGCGCCGCGAGCATTTCGGCTTCATCTTCCAGCGCTATCATCTGCTCGGCGACCTCTCGGCCGGCGAGAATGTCGAGATCCCCGCGATCTATGCCGGGATGAAGGCCCGCGAGCGCCGCACGCGCGCAGAGCAGCTTCTCGCAAGGCTCGGCGTCAACGACCGGCGCGGCCATCGCCCGAACCAGCTATCGGGCGGCCAGCAGCAGCGTGTCTCGATCGCACGCGCGCTGATCAACGGCGCCGAGGTCATCCTGGCGGACGAGCCCACCGGCGCGCTCGACCGGCGCAGCGGCGAGGAGGTCCTGAAGATCCTGAAAGAGCTGCACCGCGAGGGGCGGACGATCATCATCGTCACCCACGACGCCGATGTCGCCGCGCGGGCCGAACGCATCATCGAGCTGCGCGACGGCAGGATCGCCTCCGATCGCCGCGCGGAGACGACAAGCGCGTCGGAGCCGGCGGTTCCGGTGTCGCGGACGTCATGGAGCAGCGGCACCGGCTGGTCCGGCGCCTTGCGGCGCCTGCGGGAGGCCTCGCGGATGGCGCTGGTTGCGATGGCCGCGCACCGGCTGCGCGCCTTCCTGACCATGCTCGGCATCATCATCGGCATCGCCGCGGTGTCGTCGGTGGTCGCGCTCGGCAACGCGTCCCAGCGCAAGGTGCTGTCCGACATTTCGAGCCTCGGCACCAACACGATCGAGGTGTTTCCGGGCAAGGACTTTGGCGACGCCCGCGCCGGCAAGATCAAGACGCTGGTATTGGGCGACGCCCGCGCGCTCGGCCGGCAGGATTTCAGCCGGGGTCACGCCGACGGTGTCGACCAGCACGACGGTGCGATATCGCGGCAACGAGTCCAACGTGCTGGTGAACGGCGTCGGCGAGAGCTATTTCCAGGTCAAGGGCGCCAAGCTCGCGAAAGGACGCCTGTTCGATACCGATGCGATCCGCAACATCGAGCGGCAGGCCGTCATCGACGACAATACCCGCAAGACCTTCTTCGCCGACGACCAGACCTCCGGGATCGGCCGCGTGATCTGGCTCGGCAAGGTGCCCTGTCGCATCGTCGGCGTCATCGCCCAGCAGCAGGGCGGGTTCGGCTCGAACCAGAACCTGTCGGTCTACCTGCCCTACACCACCGTGCAGGCCCAGTTCACGGGCGATCGCGCGCTGCGCAGCATCCTGCTGCGGATCAGCGACGACGTTTCGACTGCGCTGGCGCAGGACGCGGTGACCACGCTACTGACACAGCGGCACAACAGCCGGGATTTCGTCATCCTCAACACCGACGATATCCGCCGCACCATCACCAGCACGACACAGACGCTGGCGTTCCTGGTGGCGGCGATCGCGGTGATCTCGCTGGTCGTCGGCGGCATCGGTGTCATGAACATCATGCTGGTGTCCGTATCGGAACGGATCAGCGAGATCGGCGTACGCATGGCGGTCGGCGCCAGGCGCAGCGACATCCTCCAGCAATTCCTGGTGGAAGCGACCCTGATCTCGTCGATCGGCGGCATCGCCGGCATTCTCGTCGCGATGCTGCTCGGCGTCGCCATCAACGTCGCGGTGCCCGGATTCGAGGTCAGCTATTCGACGTTCTCGATCGGCGCGGCGTTCCTGACCTCGACCGGGATCGGGGTTGCCTTCGGCTTCTTCCCCGCCCGCCGCGCCGCCTTCCTCGACCCCGTGGTGGCACTGAGCCGCGACTGACCTTAGGATTGCACGATGACCGTAGTTCTTCGGGCGAGACATTCGTCCGCAAATCGACCAACGATCGGCAACCCCGATGCGATTTCAATCATGACCAGCGGCCCCCAGAACATCCTGATCGTCGAGGACGACAAGCAGACCCGCGACCTCATCTCGCGTTATCTGCGTGATCACAACTTCTCGGTCGACGCGGTCGCGAACGGCAGGGAGATGGACCGCCATCTCTCCCGCGAGCGGGTCGACCTGATCGTGCTCGACCTGATGCTGCCGGGCGAGGACGGCCTCAGCCTCTGCCGCCGGCTGCGGATGGAGTCCACGACGCCGATCATCATCCTCACCGCGAAGGGCGAGGATCTCGACCGGATCCTCGGCCTCGAGATGGGCGCCGACGACTATCTGCCAAAGCCGTTCAACCCGCGCGAGCTCCTCGCCAGGATCAACGCGGTGCTGCGGCGGCGATCGAGCAGCCTCACGGGCCCCACCGCGGCGCGTCTCAAGTTCCAGGGCTGGACCATCGATCTGCGCCTGCGCGAATTGCGCGATCCCGAGGGCGCGCAGGTGCCACTGACCAGTGCCGAGTTCGATCTGCTGCAGGCCTTCTGCGAGCGGGCCGGCCGCATCCTCACCCGCGACAACCTCCTGAGCATGACGCGCGGTCGTGCCGGAGGAAGCTTCGGCCGCAGCATCGACGTGCTGGTCAGCCGGCTGCGCCGCAAGCTCGACCGGGCGGAAGGCGCATCCGTGATCAAGACCGTCCGCATCGGCGGGTACGTCTTCACCCCGAGGGTGGAGGAAGCATGAGCCGCACCGCCGACCTCGTCGCGCTCTTCAGCTTCAGGCGGATCAGCGGCCAGATCGCCGCCTTGATCCTGGGATCGCTGGTCCTGATCCATGTCCTGATCGCCGGCTATTTTCTCCTCAACCAGCCGAAGCTGCTGGCGGACACGCCGCTGGAGCAGATCGAGCTGATCGTGCGGATCATCGCCAACACGCCGAAGGCCGAGCGCGCGATCGTCCTCGACAGCGTCAGCCGGACCTTTCCGCCGCTCAAGCCCCAATTGCGGGACAGCGTATCCGCCGCCGCCACGCCGCAGTCGATGCGGACTTCACTGACCATCCCCTCTGCGCTTGGTGTCAGGGCCGAGCTCGTTCGCGGCAGCGGCGCGGACGGCGAGCGCGTCTGGTTCTACCTTCCGGGCGACGACGTGCTCGAAGCCACGATCGGATCGCCCAAGATGCCGGCCTTCGTCAGCGGCCTCTGGACCTCGACGCTGCTATTCCTCGTGGCAAGCCTGACGCTGCTCGGCGTCTGGGCCGGCCGCGCGCTCTCCTCGCCGCTGTCGGCCTTCGCGCGCGCGGCGGAGGATTTCAGCCTGAGCCGGTCCTCCGCGCCGCTGCCGGAAAACGGACCGGAGGAGATCAGGTCCGCGGCAAGGGCGCTGAACCGGATGCGCGATCGCATCACCACGTTGATGAACGACAGAACCCGCATGCTCGCGGCCATCAGCCATGATCTGCGCACCCCGATCACGCGTCTGCGGCTCCGTTCGGAATATATCGAGGATCCGGCACAACGCACGCAGACCGTGCGCGATCTCGACCAGATGCAGTCGATGCTCGAATCGGTGCTGTCGCTCCTGCGCAGCGAAAGCCCGGTCAAGCCGACGCTGGTGGACGTCGCGGCGCTGCTTCAGATGGTTTGCGAGCAGTTTTCGGATTCCGGATTTGCCGTGACCTATTCCGGCCCCGACAGGGCCGCCTTCGTCCTGCGGCCCGACGAAATCATTCGCGCGGTCACCAACCTCATCGAGAACGCAACGCGATTCGGAACTCAAATCGACGTCGCGCTGGTGACCGCCGAGGACCGGCTCGTCATCGACGTCTGCGACGACGGGCCGGGCATTCCCAACGAAAGCAAGGCCGCGATGCTGGAGCCCTTTGTGCGCGGAGAGGAAGCCCGCACCATGGACGAGACATCAGGATTTGGTCTCGGTCTGTCGATCGCGCAGGCGATCGTGACCGCGCATGGCGGAACGCTTCAGCTGCTCGACAACGCGCCAAAGGGCCTGCGCGTCCGCTTGCAGCTCGCGCGGGCCGCCCGCGACGATTTGGGAGCGCCTCGGACATAAAGCCGCGGCATTTCTCGGGCTTGTCGATCGCCCTGCCTCTGCTTCTCCGGAGTTCCCATGTCTTCCGCCGACCGGCCTGCGACGCGCCTTGCGACCCGGCTTGCCTTCCTCGTCGCGGGTTTCGGCATCTCGTGCTGGGCGCCGCTGGTGCCGTTCGCGAAGACGCGGCTCGGCGTCGATGACGGCGTGCTCGGACTGCTGCTGCTCAGCCTCGGCATCGGCTCGGTCATCGCGATGCTGGTGACCGGAATCGTGAGCGCGCGCTACGGCAGCAGGCCGATCATCATTGCCAGCGGGTTCGGCCTGGCGCTGGTCCTGCCCCTGCTCGCCATTGCGGCTTCGCCCGCAACGCTGGCGCTGGCGCTTTTCGCATTCGGCGCCGCGCTCGGCTCGATCGACGTCGCCATGAACATCCACGCCGTGGAGGTGGAGCGCGCCGCGCACCGCCCGCTGATGTCCGGCTTCCACGCCCTGTTCAGCATCGGGGGTTTTGCCGGATCCGCGCTGATGACGGCGCTGCTCTCGCTGCAATTCGGAACGCTCGCCTGCACGCTGGTCTGCTCCGCCCTGATGCTGCTCGCGATGGCCCTGACCTCGCCGCGCCTGCTTCGTTCCGTGCAGGTGCAGGAGGGCCCGCTGTTCGTGCTGCCGCACGGATCGGTGCTGCTGCTCGCGCTGCTCGGCGCCATCACCTTCCTGGTCGAAGGTGCGATGCTCGATTGGGGCGCCCTGCTCGTCATCGGTGCAGGTCTCGTCACCGAGGCGCAAGGCGGCGCCGGCTATATCGTGTTCTCGATCGCGATGACTGCGGGCCGGCTCGGCGGCGACGCCGTCGTCGCGCGGATCGGCGACCGCACGACATTGCTTTGGGGCAGCCTCATCGCGATCGCCGGTTTCGTGGTCCTGCTCACGGCGCCCATTGCAGCGGTCGCCATCGGCGGATTCCTGCTGATCGGGCTCGGCGCGTCGAATCTCGTGCCGGTGCTGTTCCGTCGGGCGGCGCGGCAGACGGTGATGCCCACGGGGCTTGCGGTCGCGGCGATCACGACCGCGGGCTACGCAGGAATCCTCATCGGCCCCGCCGGCGTCGGCTTCGTCGCACGTTTTGGCGGATTGCCCATGGCGTTCTGGCTGCTGGCTGCGCTGATGGGTCTGGTCACGCTGTCGGCACACATCGTCACAAAGGACAAGGGTAAGACCACGGCGACCTAACCCCTTCCATTTCCAGCATGATTCAGGCGGGGCCAAAGCCGACTGAAGTCATCTGCGCAGGTCTGCCAGCCATGCTGCTTTCGGCCAGTTTACTGGACGCCTCGTTCTGCTAGACCACAACAAAATACCTTTTGACTCCCGTTGCGGGGGGCAATGGCACGTGCCAGCTCACAATAACAACCAAGACTCGGCCATTTCATTCGGGCCATTTCGGCTGTTTCCCAAGTCCCGGCTCCTGGAAAAGGAAGGGGAGCCGCTTCACGTCGGCGGGCGCGCGCTCGATATTCTCATCCTGCTTGCCGAGCGCCCCGGAGAAGTCATCGACAAGAGAGAGCTGGTCAAGCGCATCTGGGCCGAGGTGAATGTCGACGAGGGCAGTCTGCGCTTCCATGTCGCAGCGCTCCGCAAGGTGCTCGGCGATACCGGAAAATCGGCCCGTTATGTCCTCAATGTACCCGGCCGTGGCTATTGCTTTGTCGCCCCGTTCGCTCAAGCGCCCTCGCAGGTCGCGCCAGCCGCCGCCGAAATCATTCCTCCCCGCTCCCTGCCCGCCCAGCTTGCGAAGATGGTCGGACGCGAGGAGGTCATCGAGAAGATTTCGAACGGCCTGACGCTCTATCGCTTCATGACCCTGGTCGGTCCCGGCGGCATCGGGAAGACCGCCGTCGCCGTCACGGTCGGGCATCGCCGCTCGGCGGATTTCGACGGCCGCGTCTTCTTCGTCGATTTCGGTCCGCTGCGGGATGCGAGCCATGTCCCAACCAGCATCGCCGCCGTCCTCGGACTGACCGTCAGCGCGGAGGATCCGACGCCGGCCCTGCTGACATTTCTGAAGACCGGGCCGGCCCTGCTGATCTTCGACAGCTGCGAGCATGTGCTGGATAATCTGGCGCCTCTCGTCGAGCGCATCGTTCGCGAAGCGCCGCAGCTTCGTGTTCTCGCCACCAGCCGCGAGTCGTTCCGAAGCGAAGGCGAGCGGATCTTCCGGCTGTTTCCGCTGGATTGTCCGCCCGAGCGCGACGGCCTCGACGTCGCCGAGGTTCTCGCCTACCCCGCGGCCCAGCTCTTCGTCGAGCGCATCGCGCAGAGCTCCGGGCCGTTCCAGCTCAGCGCCGAAGAGGCGCCGCTTGTCGCGAGCATCTGCCGGCGCCTCGACGGCATTGCGCTGGCGATCGAACTCGCGGCAGGCCGTGTCAATGCGTATGGCATCGCCGGCACCGCTTCCCTGCTCGACAGCCGCTTCTCGCTGCAATGGCGGGGACGGCGCACGGCCGTCCCGCGGCACCAGACGCTCGCCGCCGCCCTCGACTGGAGCTACGACCTGCTGCCTCCGGCGGAAAGCGCCACCTTGCGGCGATTGTCGGTGTTCGCAGGACCCTTCGCGCCGGAGGCGGCTGCCGCGGTCGCGTCCGGCGATGGCCTCAGCACCTCGGAGACGCTGGAGGCGATCGACAGCCTGGTCACCAAATCGCTGATCTCGCCATCCGGCTCGCGGACGCTGCGCTATCGCCTGCTCGACACCACGCGCACCTACGCGCTCGGGAAACTGAACGAGCTCGGCGAAGCCAGGCAGTTCGCGCGGCGTCATGCGGAGCATTTTCGTGATTTCTTCGAGCGCGCGGGGGCCGACGCGTCGACGCCGCTGCCCGAATGGCTCAGCACCTATGGTGGGGAGCTCGACAATGTGCGCGCGGCGCTGGACTGGGCCTTCGCGCCCGACGGCGACACCCGGCTCGGCGTTGCGCTGACGGCGGCCGCGGTCACCCTGTGGGTGCGTCTGTCGCTGTTCGCCGAATGCCGCGAGCGCAGCAGAACGGCACTGGCGGCGCTCGGAGACGACGGCGACAACGACCGCGTCCGCATGCAGCTCCTGTCGGCACTCGGCTGGTCGCTGATGTATGGCGAGGGCCGCGCGCGCGAGGCGCGCCCGATCCTCGAGACGACGCTCGAGCTGGCCGAGAGCCTCGACGACAAGGACTTCCGGCTGCGGGCGCTCTGGGGCCTGTGCATCGACCAGTTCAACAACGGGCAGTTCGGCAAGGCCCGCGTGCTCGCCGAGCGCTTTGCGAACGCGGCTGCGAATTCGCCTGACAGCACCGATCTCATGCTGGGCGACCGCCTGATGGCCGTCGCGTTGCATTACCTGGGTGATCAGAACGACGCGCGGCAACGCATCGACCGCGTGAACGCCTCGCTGCATGTGCTGGTGGCGAAGCCGAAAATCTTCCCACTCGACCTCAGGATATCGACGCAATATTTCCGGGCCCGCATCCTCTGGCTGCAGGGCCTTGCCGATCAGGCCCAGGCGCTCGCCGCTGAGAACATCGAGGAAGGCCGCGCCAACGGCCATGCGCTGACCTTCTGCAGCGTGCTGGGACAGGCCGCCTGCCCGATCGCGTTCTGGTCCGGCGATTTCGATGCCGCCGAGCGCCACGGCGCCGAGCTGCTCGAACACACCGAGCGCCACGGAATCCGGCTGTGGGGCCTATGGGCACGCGCCTTCAACGCCGCGGTCGTGGCCAGGCGCGGCGACATCGCCACCGGCCTGCCGCTTTTGCGGGAAGAGCTCAACCGCGCCGGCGATGCGCGCTTCCTGCCGCGCTTTCTGCCGCTGCTCGGCGAGCTCGCCGCGTGCTTCCTCGAAGCCGACCAGGTCGACCGCGGCCTCGACGTGATCGAAGACGTCCTGACCCGTTGCAACGACCGGCAGGAGCGCTGGTATCTGCCGGAGCTGCTCCGCATCAAGGGAGAATTGATGCTCAGGAGCGCGCGGCATGCGGAGCAGGCCGAGGTGCACTTTCGCGAGGCCATCGACATTGCCGCCCAGCAGGGCGCGCGCTTCTGGGAGCTCCGCTGCGCGACCAGCCTCGCGCGGGCCATGATCGGAGCCGGCCGGGGCGCGGAAGCCCGGGTGGTTCTCGACAACGTCTGCGGGACGTTTGCCGAAGGCTCCGATATCGCCGACATGCGCATGGCCCGCGATCTGATCGCGCGATCGCGGGCCTGACGGCACGGCGTCTTGATCTAGCCTCCGACGGCAGCAGCGCGGCGCGGCAGCTTCCAGCCGGGCCGGATGAAGTGGCAGGTGTAGCCGTCGGGATAACGTTCGAGATAGTCCTGATGCTCGGGCTCGGCCTGCCAGAACTCGCCTGCGGGCGCGACCTCGGTCACCACCTTGCCGGGCCACAGGCCGGACGCCTCGACGTCGGCAATGGTGTCTTCGGCGATCTTCTTCTGCTCGTCGCTCGCGTAGAAGATCGCGGAGCGATAGCTGGTGCCCCGATCATTGCCCTGGCGATCGAGCGTGGTGGGATCGTGGATCTGGAAGAAGAACTCCAGCATGGTCCGATAGCTGGTCCTGACGGGATCGAACATGATCTCGATCGCCTCGGCGTGGCCTTCGTGGTTGCGGTAGGTCGCGTTCTTCACCTTACCGCCGGTGTAGCCGACGCGTGTCGAGATCACGCCCGGTTGCTTGCGGATCAGATCCTGCATGCCCCAGAAGCAGCCTCCGGCCAAAACTGCGCGCTCCGTCGTCATTTGATGCTCCCTTGGTTTCGTCGAGATGCTTACCTTTGCTCCGCAACCGCACGCAAGCGCGGGTCATCCTTGTCGTCGTGATATTCGAGGCCCAGCGGCCCGATCGCACTCACCTGCGTGACATACTCGCCGGCCTTCGCCCAATGGAAATGCCAGGTCTCGCCAGGCAGCACGATAACACTCCCTGGCGGATAGGCGCTGACTTTATCGCCGTCAAAACTCTCGCCGAGCCCGATGTAGAACACGCCCGACATGACCGTGTAGATGCGGTCCTCCGGATGCTTGTGCGGCATCAACCTCGTGCCGCCGGGCACCTTGACCCGGACCACGTAAGGTCCGGGCTCGGCTGGATGTCCGACCATGACGGCCAATCGCGCACCGGGCGGAAATGCCGGAAAGGGTTGCCATGCGATATCCTCGGGCAGGATCGCCCGGAACCTGTCCTCATCCGGCTGATGTTGGCGAGACGGATTTTGGCGAGACATGGCAACACTCCCTGCGTTCAGTCAGCCCAGCTTGGCGTCGAGCGTGATCGCGGCGTTGAGCACCTTCGAGACCGGGCAGTTCTTCTCGGCCTCGCCGGCGATCTTGGCAAAACCTGCGTCGTCGAGGTTCGGCACCTTGGCACGCAAGGTCAGCGCGGACTTGCTGATCTTGAAGCCCTTGCCTTCGGGCTCGAGCGTGACGGCGGCTTCGGTCGAGAGCTCGTCCGGCGTGAAACCGGCCATCTGAAGGCCAAAGGCCAGCGCCATCGTAAAACAGCCGGCATGGGCCGCCGCGATCAACTCCTCGGGATTGGTACCCTTCTCGTTCTCGAAGCGGGTCTTGAACGAATAGGGTGTCTGCGCGAGCACGCTGGATTCGCTCGTCAGATGACCGGTCCCATCGCGACCGGTGCCTTTCCAGACTGCCGTTGCCTTGCGGATCATCTCAATTCTCCTTGTTTGATTTCAGCACCGCTACTCCGTACCGGTGGAAGGCGGCATCGGCGTGACCGCATGCCGCCGCTCCAACCGGCCGCGCGTCGCAACGGTTCCGTTAGCTGCCGATCTGTCCGACGTGGAAGCCGAGCCGGTTCTCGACGTCCCCGGAGCGGTGGAAGCCGCGCGCCATCAGCGCCTTGATCCTGGTCTGGCTCGCGGGGCGGCCGAGCGAGGCCAGGAACGCGTCCCACTCCGGCTTGATTTCGGCGTCCGGCGGCAGGCTTGCGACATCGACAAGGCGCTTGGTCTCGGCGATCGCCTCCTTGTCGAACGAGGCGATGCGCATGGCGAGTGCCTCGACGAAACCATCGAGCTCGGCGTCCGGCAACGACCGGTTGACGTAACCGTAGCGTTCGGCGAGATCGCCATGGATGTCGTCGGCGCCGAGCAGCACTTCGAGCGCACGGCCGCGGCCCATCAGGCGCGGCAATCGCGCCATCGGCCCGCCACCGGGCACGAGGCCCGCCCCGACCTCCCATTGCGACAGGATCGCCTTCTCGCGGCTGGCAAAGCGCATGTCGCTCGCGAGCGCGAGCTCGCTGCCGACACCGGTCGCGCGGCCCCGGATCGAGGCGATGGAGACGACCGGCGCGCGGCTGAGGCGCACCAGCATGTCGGGCAGCGCCTCGAGGCCGGTCGGCCCCGGCGGAATACGAAGCGAATCCTCCAGCGGCGCGAGGAAGTCGTAATGGGTGATGAAGAAGCCTTCGACGGCACTGTCGAACACCACGACCTTCACGTCCGGATCGGTCTCGATCCTGGTGACGATGTCGCCCAGCAGCGGCAGCTGCTTCGGGCCGAAAATATTCACCGGCGGCATGTCGAAGGTGACACGCCAGTAGGACGGCAGGCGGCGCTCGAGGTGGATCTGTTCGGTCGTGAAGGTGGGTTCGGGACGGTTCATGTCTTGCACTCCTGATGTGTGGGTTCGCATCTCAGATCGATTGCCGCAGCGGGCGGAACGCGGTGCGCACTTCCGCGGAGAACAGCGCCGGCTGCTCCCAGGCCGCGAAGTGTCCGCCCTTGTCGAGACGGTTGTAGTGGATCAGCTTGGGGTAGGCCTTCTCTGCCCAGCTCCGCGGCGCGGCGTAGATCTCGTCCGGAAAGACGCTGACGGCGACGGGAATCTTGACGTGCTTGGGCGCGAAGAACACCAGCTTGTTCTCCCAGTACAGGCGGGCCGAGGAGACCGCGGTGTTGGTGAGCCAATAGAGCGTGATATTGTCGACCACGTCGTCGCGCGACAGCCCTTCCGTCCGGCCGTCGAACACGCGCGCGATCATCGCGGCGCTGCGCGCATCGTGATCGAGCATCCAGGACGCGAGGCCCGCGGGCGAATCCACGAGGCCATTGAGCGTCTGCGGCCGGTTCGACATCTCGATCGCGTAGCCGAGACCGTGCTTGTAGAAATCATCGAGCTGGTCGTAGGCAAGGCGCTCGTCGGCCGAAAGGTTCGCCGGGCGCGTTCCGCCGGGTTGAAGCGCCTTGGCGATGTCGTCGGGGACGGTCGCGGGCATGTTGGTGTGGATGCCGAGCAATTCCGGCGGCGCGATCAGCGCCATCTGCTCCGTCACGGCATTACCCCAATCGCCGCCTTGCGCGACGTAGCGGCTGTAGCCGAGCCGCTTCATCAACACGACCCAGGCCCGCGCGATGCGCTGGGGATCCCAGCCGAGAACCGCCGGCTTGCCCGAGAAGCCGTGGCCGGGGAGCGAGGGAATCACAAGGTCGAACGCGTCCGCGGCCTTGGCACCGTGTGCGGTCGGATCGGTGAGCGGACCGACGATCTTCATCTGCTCGATGATCGAGCCGGGCCAGCCATGCGTGACGATCATCGGCAGTGCATTCTCGTGCCGCGAGCGGACGTGAATGAAGTGAATGTCGACGCCGTCGATTTCGGTGACGAATTGCGGCAAGGCGTTCAACCGCGCTTCCAGCTTGCGCCAGTCGTAGTCGCTCTGCCAGTAGCGCACGAGCTGTTGCACCGTCGTCACCTGCACGCCCTGCGACTGATCATTGACGATCTCGCGATCCGGCCAGCGCGTGGCAGCCAGGCGCCGGCGCAGGTCGAGCAGATCCTGCTCGGGCACGTTGATCTGGAAGGGGAGGATGGCGCCGCCTGCGGCGGCCCTGGCCGGATGCAGCGGCAACAGGCTCGATACGCTGGCGGCAACCGCGGTCATCGCGGCCTGGCTCAGCAATTGACGGCGATCGGGATTGAGGCTCTCGGTTCGTGCTTGCGCGGTCATGTTGGATCTCCCTTGCCTTGGTCGGTGACGCTGACCGAGTTCGAAATCAACGCGTCGGTTGGTGTGCAGAGAGATTGGCGCGGGCCCCGGAAATTTGCTCGTTATGGATTGTTAGCCTGCGTTAGCCGTTGCGAGTCCGCGCACCGCAAGAGGACGATGACATGCGCGCGATGCGACACGGCGCGCGATGACCATGTCATCGCGCGCCGTGTCGGCTAAAGTCGGAGATGCCTTTCGCGGCAGCTCAAGTCGGCAACGGCTGGCCGGCCTGCTCGCGGACGATGTAGTCGGCGTACCATTCCGCCCAGTTCTCGTCGTGCCCGCCGGTCCGCGCCTCATGCTCGCCATGCGCCAGCGCCGCGCGACGCAGCGCTGCGGCCAGATCGGTCGCTGAGGCGAATGCCGTACCGTCGCCTGCGATGCGTCCGGGCAATCGTGTCGTGACTTCCTGGAACAGCCAGCCATTGCCGTCGGGATCGCTGAACGCGGCGAATGAAGCATAGCTGCCGCGCTTCGGGTCAGCACCACTGACTCGAACGCTGCCGAACAGATAGGGCTCGTCAGGCCCGGCATGAACGTCGCCGGCACCGTGGAACGGCGCGCTGACTTCGACGCCGCGGTCGAGCAGATCCTGTCGTGCCGCCTCGAGATCGGAGACGACCAGATACAGGCCGCGCGCCGAGCCGGGCGCTGCCGCCGTGACGTTCCTGCCGAAGATCACCGAACAGGCCGAGCCCGGCGGCGTGAACTGGATCACGCGCCAGTCGTCGCCTGACGTGAAATCGGCATCCAGTCGCCAGCCGAGTCGCGCATAGAACGCCTTGGCGCGGTCGACATCGGACACCGGGATCACGAGGACCTCGAGCTTCATATCGACGCCGCGAGATGTCGAGGGCTTGGTTTCAGCTTCGCGATTGATCTCGATCACAGCCATGTCCAACTCCTTGTTTCTAGCCGCGGGCCCGGAATCGACACCCGCTCTGAACGTCAGGACTGTCGCGCAAACAACAGACCTTTGCCCGTTATGGAGTGTTAGGGTCCGCTAGCCGTTGTGAGGCAGGGGGAAGCTTCCCCCGCGGTCACGCCGCAGCAATCGGCATCACGATGGTGACCCGGGTGCCGCCCTCCCCCGCCTCGCCCTGCAGCCGCGCATGGATGCTGCGTGCGAGCCCTTCGAGAATCCGGCTACCGGTGCCCTGGAGCGGACCGGTCGCGCCGATGCCGTTGTCGGCCACCGTGCAGAGCCAGGCGCCGCCGCGCCGGGCCAGGCCGATGCGGATCAACGCACCATTCTTGCTCGGGAAAGCATGCTTTGCCGCATTCGTGACCAGCTCCGTCAGCATCAGCGCGAGCCGATGACGCTGCGCCGCCGGCAATGAGCCGCTTTCGATCGCAGCCTCGCAGCGGATACCTGCCGGTTCCAGCACAGCCTCGGAGATCGCCTCGCACAGGCTTTCGAAGAAGGCCGCTGTGGAGACGACCGGCAGATCGTCATGATCAGACAAGAGTTGATAGAGCCTGCCGAAGGCGACGATGCGCCGCTCGAGCCGGTCCACCGCCAGCGACATATCGCCCCTGCCCGCGCGCGTGAAATCGCGACGGACTGACGCACCCAGCAGCGTCAGCGTGTTCTTCATGCGATGGTGGGATTCCCGCAGCACGAGCTCCCAATCACGCGACTGATCATCGAGACCAGGTACAAATTGAGATCGAACGACGTGGTCGTTCGGCCGAGCGCCGATCGCGGACATCATAGCCTCCCGTTGAAAATTGCGTCTAACTCGAAGGCCATACTGGATGCTGTTTGCGCCCGTTGCTCGTTAGACGTTGCAAGATTCTGTTATGATCACCGTCGCGACGACCGAGATCCAGATCCGCCATCGCGGTCCAGCGCATTGCCGGATTGTCCCGATCGCTCGCTAGACCATTCGCGTTTAAGTTAGATTTGCGACGCTCCTCGCGCATCGGCCGATTGCGATGATCGCCACGCGATTTCGCCACTTTCAGCCAGTTTACTGGACGCCTCGTTCTGTTAGACCAAGACTGCACTTCAGCATTTTCACTGGAATTATTGGCCCGTGCCGGACACTAACGAGCAAGATTCGGTCATTGCCTTCGGACCATTCCGCTTGTTCGCGAAGTCGCGGCTGCTCGAGAAGGACGGCGTCCCGCTTCACCTCGGCGGCCGTGCGCTCGACATCCTCATTTTTCTCGCCGAGCGTGCGGGTGAGGTCGTTGACAAGCGGGAGCTGATCAAGCGCATCTGGGCCGACGTGAATGTCGACGAAGGCAGCCTGCGTTTCCACATCACGACGTTGCGCAAGGCCTTGAAGGACAAGGCCTTGAACGATGCCGGCGAAGGCTCCCGCTACGTGATCAACGTCCCCGGACGCGGCTATTGCTTCGCGGCCCCGCTGCTCCGGGCTGCGCCTTCGGAGAGCCGGACCAGCCCGCCCGACGCTTCGCTCCGCTCGCTGCCCGCGCCGCTCGCGAAGATGATCGGGCGGGACGATGCGGTCGAGAAGATCTCGGCCGAGCTTGCCCAGCATCGCTTCGTCACAATCGTCGGCCCGGGCGGGATCGGCAAGACGTCGGTGGCACTTGCCGTCGCGCATCGCGAGCTTGCCGGCTTCGATGACCAGGTGTGCTTCGTCGATTTCGGCGCGTTGACGGATGTCCGGCTGGTTCCCGGCACGATTGCGGCCGCACTGGGCCTGACCGTCAACGCCGACGATCCCGTGCCGAGCCTGCTGACGGTCCTGCGCAGCCGGCGCATGCTGCTGGTGTTCGACAGTTGCGAGCATATCCTCGATGAGCTCGCCCCTCTGGCCGAGCGCATGGTCCGCGAGGCGCCGAAGCTGCATATTCTGGCCACCAGCCGCGAATCCTTTCGCACCGAAGGTGAGCGCGTCCACCGGCTGTTTCCGCTGGATTGCCCGCCGCAGCGCGAAGGCCTCGGCATCGCCGACATCCTTGCCTATCCCGCAAGCCAGCTCTTCGTGGAACGCATTGCCGAGAGCCTGAGCGAATTCGAGCTCACCGAGGAGGATGCGCCGCTCGTTGCCGAGATCTGCCGGCGGCTGGACGGCATTGCCCTGGCAATCGAGCTCGCGGCCGGACGCGTCAACGCCTATGGCATTGCCGGGACCGCATCGCTGCTGGACAGCCGCTTCTCGCTGCTGTGGCGGGGACGGCGCACCGCGATTCCGCGGCACCAGACCCTGAGCGCAGCGCTTGCCTGGAGCTACGATTTGCTGCCGCCGGCCGAGAGCGCGACCCTGCGCGGCTTGTCGGTATTCGTCGGGCCGTTCACGCTGGAAGCCGCGCTTGCGGTCGCATCCTGCCAGGGCATCAGCGAGGGCGAAGGTGTGGAAGCCATTTCGAACCTGCTCTCCAAATCCCTGATCGCGACCTCGCCGGCGGAGCGGCGGTTGCGCTATCGCCTGCTCGACACCACCCGGGCCTTCATGGCGGACAAGCTCGTCGAGAATGGCGAAGCGGACCGCGTCGCGCGCGCCCACGCCGAATATTTCCGCGATTTCCTGCGCGACATTGCGCTGAAATCCACGGGCATGCAGAGCGCGGGCGGCTTCCTTCCCTATGCCGACCATGTGCCCAATGTCCGGGCCGCGCTGACCTTCAGCTTTTCGGACGGCGGCGACCGGACGATCGGCGTGGATCTGGCGGCCTCGGCGGCGCAGTTCTTCCTCGAACTGACATTGCTGACGGAATGCTACCGATGGACCCAGCAGGCGCTGGCGTCCCTCGACACCAGCGCGGTGGACAGCCGTCAGGAAATGACCTTGCAGGCCGCGCTCGGCGTCTCCGTGATGTTCACGCGAGGCAATACGGAAGCGGTCCGGTCGGCCTTCACGCGCAGTCTCGAGCTCGCCCGGCAGCTCAATGACCTGCACTGGCAGCTCTGGCTGCTGCGCGGATTGCACATCTACCTGACCAGGGTCGGAGATTTCCACGGTGCGCTCGGGACCGGCGAACAGGGCGAGGACGTTGCGCGCAAACTGAATGATTCCGCCGCCACGCTGAACGTGGATTGGATGCTCGGCGTCGCGCATCATCTGATCGGCAACCAGGACAAGGCGGTTCGGTTCTGCGAAAGCGCGATGGTGCACAATCCCGGCTCGCAACGGCTGAATATCGGGCATCTCGGCTATGACGACCGCATCGTCGCGCTGGTTGCGCTGGCGCGCGGGCTCTGGCTCACGGGCCGGCCCGAGCGAGCGGTCGAGGTGGCCAGATACACCGTTCGCGAGGCCGAGTTGCTCGAGCAGCCGCTCACCCTCGGCATCTCCCTGATCTGGACGATCTATGTGTTCCTCTGGGTCGGCGACTGGGCCAGTGCCGAAATCCTGATCGAGCGGCTGATCGACCATTCCGCGCGGCACTTCCTCGGCCCCTATCACGCGGTCGGCATCGGCCAGAAGGGCGAGCTGCTGCTGCGCCGGGGCGACGTCGCGGGGGGTATCGAGCACCTCCGCCGCAGTCAGGCTACGTTGTACGCCACACGGCACCGCATCATGACAACGGTGTTCGCGACGGCGCTCGCGGAGGGTCTCGCCTCCCAGAACCAGCCCGACGAGGCCTTGCAGACGATCAACGAGGCGATCGCCCAGATTCCCGATCATGGCGAATCCTTCGACATGCCAGAGATGCTCAGGATCAAGGGTGACATCCTCGCCGGGTCGGGCAACGCTGTGGAGGCCGAGAGTACCTTGCGCAGATCGCTCGATCTGTCCCGGCGTCAATCCGCGGTCGGCTGGGAGCTTCGCGGGGCGATCAGCCTCGCCCGCATCTGGGAGCAGGCCGGCAAGGCCGCTGACGTCCGCGCTTTGCTCAACCCCCTCGTTGCGCGCTACCAGGAGGGCCTCCAGACCCGCGATCTGATCGCTGCCAGGGAGCTGCTGGGCACCCTGAATTGAGAGTATCTTCAACGAGATACTGCCATGCTGCCCGCTCGCAACTCCTAACAACTTCTAACACGCCAAGCCGCATGCGCCCCGCCATGGTGGAGACACTGCACGGTGGATGTGGCGGGACATGGCGCTTCTTGACGATGTAATCGATGCCAGCGGCGGAATGGCCCGCTGGAACAGCTTGAGCCGGTTCACGCTCCACCTTTCCGTTGGCGGGACGCTGTTCTCCAGTGCCGGCCATGCCCGGGAATTCAAGGATGTGACCGCTGAAGGCTCGACCCGGACGCAATCGGTGCGCTTCACCGGCATCACCGGGGGTGAGCACTCCGGCTCCTTTCAACCGGATGCGATCACGATCGAGAGCCTGGATGGTGAGGTCCTGCGGTCCTGGCGTGACCCGAGCCTTGCATTCTCCGAGGTCGATCCACCTGCGCTTGCCGATGAACTGCATCTCGTCTTCTTCTGCGGCGTCGCGATCTGGAGTTATCTGACGATTCCATTCCTGCTTGCCCACCCCGATGTCGTGATCGAGGAGCTGTCGCCCTGGCAGGAGAATGCCGAAACCTGGCGGCGGCTGCGGGCACGATTCCCGGCTCACCTGATGACGCTCGCGCCCGAGCAGATATTCTATTTCGACGAGAGCGCCCTGCAGCGGCGGACAGATCACGATCTCTTCGGGATGAAGGTCGCACATTCTTCCTGGGCTCATGACAACTTCGGCGGCATCCTGGTGCCGACACTTCGGCGCGCGCAGACATTGCGGCCCGATGGAACCGTGATTGCCAAGCCGGTGCTGATGGACGTCGAGATCTTCGACGCCGTCTTCGAATAGCGGCGACACCTGATATCGCCGCTCTCAACGTCTAACATTACATAACGAGCCAACGGCCCGCCTCGAGCGCAGATTGGGTTCGCGAGCAACGCACGACGTGCTCGAACGAAACCCGGGCGACGCATCCACAAGCGTGGAATGCGTCGCAGCACTTTCCGCAAACCCTCGCGCCACGTGCAAGAGCAATGACATGAGCATTCCAGCCACACTCGCCCTCTCGGCCGCAATGGCCTGCGCCGTCGTGCAAGCCTCAGCGCAGGAATTGCGCTCGAGCCGGCGCTCGATCAGCTATCACAGCGTCGATGTTCGTGACCTCAAGATATTCTACCGCGAAGCTGGGCCAGCCGACGCCCCGACCGTGCTGCTGCTGCACGGCTTTCCGTCCTCGTCGCGGATGTGGGAGCCCCTGCTGCCGCTGCTCGCCGACAAATATCACGTGATCGCACCGGACTATCCCGGCTTCGGCAACAGCAGCGCGCCGCCGCCGTCCGATTTCACCTATACGTTCGACAACATCGCCGGCGTGATGAACGAGCTTACGGTGAAGCTCGGTCTTGGCAACTACGTCCTGTTCATGCAGGACTATGGCGGCCCGGTCGGCTTCCGCATGGCGCTGGCGCATCCCGAACGTGTCCGCGGGATCATCATCCAGAATGCCGTGTCGCACGAGCAGGGCTTGAGCCCGCTCTGGGAGGCGCGTCGCAGATATTGGGCCGATCCGGCCCACGAGCTCGAGGCGCTCAAGGCCAATTTCACCTCGCTGGCGGCAACGCGCCAGCGGCATCTCGGCTCCAGCCCGCACCCCGAACGCTACGACCCCGATAGCTGGACCGACGAATACGCCTTCCTGACCCGTCCGGGACAGGCCGAGATCCAGACCACGCTGTTCCTGGATTACCGGACCAACGTCGCCTCCTATCCGGAATGGCAGGAATGGTTGCGCAAGACCCGGCCGCCAACGCTGGTGGTCTGGGGCAAATACGATCCGTCCTTCGCGGTCGCCGGCGCGTCGGCCTATCGCGACGACGTTCCGGATGCGCAGGTTCACATCCTGGAAGCGGGCCATTTCGCGCTGGATGAAGCCACCGACGAAATCGCTGCGCTCGTTCGCGGCTTCCTTGCGCGACTGGACGGGCACAAGGGCTGACAGCAACCCGCGGGGCGGATCGCTACGGAGGCGCCGCCGCTGTTCGGCTTGATCAGGGGGAAGGCGGATTCAGCATGAGCCGTGCGGCCTTGAGATCGGCGGTCTCGAACCCTTCGGAGAACCGCGTGTACGTCTTGGCGAGCTGTTCGCGCGGATCTCGTACACCCTGCCGCTCGCGTAGCCGCGCCAGCGACATCTCGGTGCGCAGCCGCCAGGACAGCGCGCCCTGTTGCTCGGCGAGCTCTGCCGACGCAACAAGGCTAGCCTCGGCCGCGTCGAGCTTTCCGCTCTGCGCCTCGAGCTCTCCGCGCAGACGGAGCAGCTCCGGCATGTCGAAGGCGCCGCCTTCCTGCTCGACGCGGTCGATGGTTTCGTGAAGGACCTGAGCGCCTTCCGCCAAGCGCCCCAACGAGACCAGTCCGGAAGACAGATCCGCGGCGAACGCCGACATATAGAGCTCGTAGCGATCCGCGTGCAGACGCGGAAGCGCGCTCCGCAACAGGTCGATGCCGCCAATGGCCTCGCCGTGGGCAATCATGGTCTGCGCCCGAAAGCCGGTCGCAACGGCTTCGTAGGGGACGAGCCCGTGCATGCCCGCATGCGTGGCCAGCCGAGCGCTCATGGTCTCGACGGCGGACCAGTCGCCGACCCAACCGAACACCGAGGCGGACCAGCACAGCGCGATACAATGCATGACCACGTCGCGCGGCGCTGATGCGCCGACGAGCGGGCGGACGCATTCGAGCGCGCGATCGGGATAGCCGCGCAGCCACAACACGCGCGCGAGCGGAATTTGCGGCGTACGCGAATAGGCGAAATGTCCCGGTTGCGTGCCCCGCAGCGCGGCGTCGTCGCGCATGCCCTCGTCGAGATGAGCTTGCGCCTCGGCCTGGTCGCCGGCGAGGTGATAGGACACGCCGAGAAGCGCCTTGCTGCCCGCAATGCCCGCGGTATCGCCGATCAGGCGCGCGATCCGCTCGGCGTGACGCGCTGTCGGCACCAGATGCCGGTAGCCGCCGGTCCGGCGGTAGAACATGTTCAGTCGCGACAGCAGCCTGAACGTGTTGGCATGGTCGCCGAGCGCCTGCGCGATCTCCAGCCCGCGCCTGAGCGCCGCTTCCGCCTGCTCGCTGTTGCGCTCGGTGAACATGAAGGCGTGACCGAGCGTCGACTGAAGCTCGAGCTCCCATCGGCCGCCACGATCGGCGTCGTCGAGCATCGCGAGTGCGCGATCGGACCAGATGCGCGCCTCGTTCAGCAAATTGAGCTCGACGAACAGCCCCGTGCAACTGCCGGCAAGCGGCACGCGCAAATCGGCGCCGTCATCATGGGCGTAGCTCCAGGCCAGCGCCGCGCGGGAATCGGCGAGCAGACCCGCGCGCTCCTGCGAGCGGGACACCTGGCCGCTGCCGCCCTGCGCCGTCAGGCCGGCTTCGAGCGTGCGTTGAACGTAACAGGCGTGACGGCGCGCGATAGTGTTGGCCTCACCGCCATCCGCCAGCTTCTGCATGGCATAGGCACGCGTGGCATCCAGCAGGCGATAGCGCCGCGATGCGCCGTCCGGCTGCGAGGACACCAGCGACTTGGCCACGAGCTGCTCCAGCGCCTCGATGACGCGATCCTCCGGCGTTGCCTCCTCGGCCGCCACCGCTATGGCGCCCTTCAGGGTGAAGTGACCTGCGAAGACGGCGAGCCGCAGAAACACGATGCGCTCGTTCTCGCCGATCAGGCCGAAACTCCAGTCGAGCGTGGCACCGAGCGTCTGCTGCCGCGGCGGCGCCGTTCGCCGCCCGCGCCATTCGAGCTGCAGACGGCTGTCGAGCAGCGCCGCCATCTCGCGCAGCCCGTAGAGACCGACGCGCGCGGCGGCAAGTTCGATCGCGAGCGCGATGCCATCGAGCTTGCCGCAGATCTGCACCAGGATTTCCGCATCCTCGTCGGTGAGATCGTCGCGATGCCCCGCCGCACTGGCGCGGTCGACGAACAGGCGCGCCGCCGGATAATTCAGCACCTCGCCGGCGCTGAGGCGTGTGCCTTGCGGCGGGCCGGGCAGCGGAGCAAGCTCGAAAACCTGCTCGCCCGCCACCGACAGCTGCTCGCGGCTGGTGGCGAGGATGGCGACGCCGGGCGCCTCGCGGTGGATGTCTTCCGCGAGACGTGCGACCGCGTCGATGACGTGCTCACAGCTGTCGAGAACGAGAAGCAGCCGCCGCCCGCGCAGGAAATTGACGATGCTGCCACTCGGATCGTTGTGATGCACGACGAGGCCAAGCGCGGCGGCAACCGTGCTCGCTACCAACGCGGCATCCTTGAGCGGACCGAATTCAAGGAAATGGACGTTGCCCTCGAACCTGTCGTACAGGTCATGCGCGAGCGCGACCGCAATGGTGGTCTTGCCGATGCCGCCTGGCCCGCGCAGCGTGATGAAACGATCGCGGAGCAAGCGCGGCGCCAATTCGGCCACGATTTCGTCCCGCCCGACCATCCGGTCCAGGCGATGCGGCAGAGACGGCGACGGCGTCACCCTTTCGGCCGGCCGCGACGTGAGCGCAGGCGGCTCAGCGCGTGGGCCACGCTGCACCGGCGCGACGAAGCAATAACCCCGGCTCGGGATGTTGGTGATGTAGCGGACACCGTCCTTGCCGTCGCCGAGCACCTTGCGCAGCTCCGCGACATGAACCCGCAAGGAGATCTCCTCGACGGAGAGTCCGGACCACGCGTAGCCGAGAATCTCGTTCTTTGGCACCACCTCGCCGGCTCGGCTGACGAGCAGGCGCAAAATATCCATCGCCCGACTGCCGAGCTTGACCGGCACGCCGTCCTTCTCCAGCAGCCGCGAGCGCAGCGAGAACGGCCCGAACGAGACGGCATCGAGATCTGGGATCGTTCCGGCGCCGCCGCTGCGGGGGCCATGTCCTGCCGTGAGGTCGGTCACATCTTGCTCATCTTGACGACTGCTTCCTCGAAACGCGCGGGGACTATACCCGGCACCGATGCGAGGTCCAGCGAAGGCCCTGCGCGGATCTCACACCGGCACGTCGATCCCCACGCGATCCTCCTTGAGGTCCCCTCAAACAGCGGCAGCCGGGCAAATCTCCGACAAATTGGACTTGATCAAACGACTGCGGCGGGCTGTCGCACCTGGTGCACGCGCACAAAATCTAACAGATCCTAATCACCACTAACGGGCGTCCTGGCCAGCTCACGCCTATCCTCCGAGTATGGAAAGCATTGGGTTTGCGCGTTTGCCGGTCGTTGCAAACCGCGGCAAAGCCAGGAGAGGACGAGCGATGTCGAACAATTTGCACGCGGCCCATGCCTGGATCGATTTTCCGGCCGGCTCGCGGGATCACGAGGTTCTTCGCCCGACGCAGGTGATCGCCCGGGAGAGCCAATGGCGTCAGATCGATCGCACTCCGGACGCCGCGACCCAGGACATCACGATCTCGCGATGGGAGGACACGCGGAGCAGCTCGTCGCACGAGACGACGACGCCGGACGATCGCTATTTCATCGGCATCGCCCTGAAGACCACGCGCGCGAAGCTGACACGGGACCGCCAGATCATTTTCGACGGCACCATGCCTGCGGGGACGCTCTATGTCACCGCTCCGTCGAAATCTCTCGGCGTGCAATTCCAGTCGCCATGCGCCTTCCTGCACGTCCACATCTCCACGGATCATCTTCCGGCCCATGTCGTTGCGACTGACGGGCTCAATGATCTCGTGCTGCTCCGCGATCCGCTCGCGGCCGAACTTGCCAAGGCGCTGATCGAGCAGAGTGATGCCAAAGACCGGCATTTCACGCAGTGCATCGGCCGGACCCTGGCGATGCATCTCACCCGGATGGAGTTGCCGCGCGTCAGGGTCAACGCCTTGCCGAAATGGCGGCTGCGGCGTGTCGAGCAATATATCGCCGATCATTTCCACCGCGGCATCAGCCTGTCCGAGCTCGCCAATGTCGCCGGCCTGTCCCGGATGCACTTTGCGGCACAATTCCGCGCAGCGACGGGTTACCGCCCCCGCGAATATCTGCTCAATCACAGGACCGAGCAGGCGAAGACGCTGCTTGCAACCACCGAGCGGCCATTGGCGGAGATCGCTCTTGCCGTGGGCTTCAGCACGCAGGCGCATTTCTCGACCGTGTTCAAGCGCATCAGCGGCGAGTCACCGGCACGCTGGCGCCTCGCCAGCAGGGGTGAGCGGCTCGAGGTCGAAGCGCCGCCGCGGCGCCGCCCTTCCCCGCAGATCGGCTGGATCGCCAGCGCCGCGGCGTAGTGCAGCGTCAGGGGCACGTGAGGGCTACACCGGATCGAACGCGCGGATCGGCGGCAGATTGCCGGTGAACTTCTCCACCTCGACCACCGTCAGCTGCCCCGTGCAGCCTTGCGCGAACGACGAGGTCCCGATGTCGCGGGTGAGCACGTTCGGATTGCCGTGAACGCAGAGCGGCGCCTCGTCTTCGGGGTCCATCGGATCGTACCAGGCGCCGGTCGGAAGCTGCACCACGCCGGGCGCGATGCCGTCGGTGACGTGGACCGCGGCGAGGCACGCACCGCGATCGTTGAACAGGCGGATGATGTCGCCGTCCTTGATGCCACGCGCGTTCGCATCGCGCGGGTTCATCCGCGCGACCTCGCGGCCGCGATGTTTGGCGGCAAGCGAGTGCCCGCCGAAATCGAGCTGGCTGTGCAGGCGCGTCACCGGCTGGTTGGCGACTAGGAAGCACGGCGCCCCCGGCTTGGGCATGTCGGTCTTGTCGAGCCAGACCGGATGTCCCGGACAATCCGCATCGTTGTGCCCGGCAATCTTGGCCGAAAATATCTCGATGCGCCCGCTCGGCGTCGGCAGCGCGTGATTGACGGGATCCTCACGGAAGCGGCGCAGCCGGCCGCCGTCATCGGGCTGCTGCGGCACGACCAGGCTGCCGCGCGCCCAGAACTCGTCGAAGCGAGGGGCCTCCAGGCCGCGCTTGGCGAGCGAGGCGCGGGTCGGCTCGTAGAGATGCTCCAGCCATTGCCGCGAGGTGCGGCCCTCGGTGAAGGGTTCGCGGGCCCCCAAACGGTCGGCGAGATCGGCGAAGATATCGTAATCGTCGCGCGCAAGGCCGAACGGCTCGGCGATCTGGTGCATGGCGACCATCAAGGGATCGTTGGTGGAATAGCCGATGTCCTCGCGCTCGAGCGTCATCGTCGACGGCAGCACGATGTCGGCATGCCGGGCGGTGGCGGTCCAGGCAAGCTCATGCACGACGAACGTATCGAGTTTCGCAAAAGCCTTGCGCAGGCGGTTGATATCCTGGTGGTGATGGAAGGGATTGCCGCCGGCCCAGTAGACCATGCGGATGTCCGGATAGGTCCGCGTCTCGCCATTGTAGCGATAGGTGCTGCCCGGCTTGAGCAGCATGTCGGCGATGCGCGCCACGGGAATGAAATCGGCGACGCCGTTGCGGCCCTGGCCCAGCGTCGGCCCCGGCACGTCGTTGACGCGGCGGCCGTAATAGCCGATCGCTCCGAGCGAATAGGCGTATCCGCCGCCGGGAAGGCCGATCTGGCCGAGGGCTGCCGCCAGCACCATGCCCATCCACACCGGCTGCTCGCCATGCTCGGCGCGCTGCAGCGAATGCGAGACGGTGATCAGCGCGCGCTTTCCGGCGAGCCGGCGCGCGAGCTTGCGGATCGTATCCGCCTCGACGCCTGAGATCGCGGCGGCCCATTCGGCATGCTTGGCCTGCCCGTCGCTCTCGCCAGTGAGGTAGCGCAGGAAGACCGGCCAACCCTCGGTGTAACGATCGAGGAAGGCCTGATCGTGCAGACCTTCGCTGACCAGCGTGTGAACGATGCCGAGCATCAGCGCGGTATCGGTGCCGGGCACGCAGCTCATCCATTCGGCACCGGCTTCCACCGGCAGATCGTCATGCAGCGGGCTGACCAGGATGAAGTCGCAACCGCGCCGGCTCGCCGCTGCCATCGCGCCGCGCTCGACGTGCTTGCTGATGGAGCCGCCGGCCACCATTGAGTTCTTCAGCGCCATGCCGCCGAAGGCCAGCACGATGTCGGTGGTCTCGGCGATCTGCTCCCAGGTGACATTGCGCTTGGTGATGTCCTCGTAACCCGCCAGAATCTGCGGCAGCAGCACCGAGGACGCGCCGGAGGAATAGGTGTTGACCGAGCGCACATAGCCGCCCATCGCGATGTTGAGGAAGCGATGCACCTGGCTCTGGGCGTGATGAAAGCGGCCGGCGCTCGACCAGCCATAGGAGCCGCCGAACACGGCGCCAGGCCCGCGCGTATCGCGGATGCGCGACAGCTCGTCGCCGAGGAGGTCAAGCGCCTTCTCCCAGCTCACGGAGACGAATTCGTCGCGGCCGCGGCGATCGTCGGGGCCCGGCCCGCGCTCGAGCCAGCCGCGGCGGATCGCCGGCTGGGAAATGCGCGCCTGATGGCGGAGCGCGCCGGGGAAATTGTCGATGATGCCGTTCGGATCGGGGTCGCCCGCATAGGCCCTGACCTCCAGCCCGGCCGCGCCCTGACGCGCGGAAAACACGCCCCAATGCGAGGTGTGCGGCTTGAAGCCGTCCGACAGGTCGAGCCCGGGATCGGGGAAGCCAATCGTATCGTCCATCATCTGATCCTTGTTCCGGTACGTGGCGGCAGTATACCGATCCCAGCCGGGATGTCGCCGAGATCAGCGCCGACAGAAACGCCGGGCTGTCGTGCGCAAGCCCGGGCTGGCAACCGTCGCCAGACCATGCGGCGGCGATTCACAGGACAATGCGCCGAAAATTTGCGATATGCCGCTCCTCTCACAGCGACAACGGACACCTCATGATCAAACGCCATTTGCCGTACGAAGGTCTGCTCCACGAAGTGGTCGAGCACAATGGCGTGCTTTACATCGGCGGCATCGTCCCGGAGGACACCAGCCTCGATATGTCGGGCCAGGCCAAGGACGTCCTCACTCAACTGACGCAGCTCTTGAAGACGCTCGGATCCGACCCAGCCAACGTCTTGCAGGTGACGATCTACATGACAGATCTCAAGGAGAAGGCTGAGTTCAACGCGGTCTGGAAATCGCACTTCGCAGAAGTTCATCTGCCGGCTCGCGCCGCAATCGGCGTGGCCGATCTCGGTCCGGGTGTCAAACTCGAGATGACCGCCATAGCTGCCGCGCAATAGTGCGGCCAAGGGATTCGCTGCTTGCTGCGTCGACGACGCGAGAGGATCCCGTCATCTCCAATCGCCAGTGCTTCGCGGTCCGTCATCGCGCCATGACTCCGTCATCGCACGATGACACAATGCGCGGTCACGGGGCGCGTCCGATTTGGAACGGCATCACTCACCTGCGCAGCAATCCACCAACAGCTGCCAGATCCGCTGCGCCTCGCGTCTCTCGTGGCTCTCCGTCACCTTATCGGCGCCGGACTGACCATAGCCGGCGATGGTGCGCGCTTCACGCGGCGCGATCCACCGTTCCGAGATCGGGTCGTACCATTTTCCGATGTTCATCTCAGTCACGGCGATCGACTCACAAATTTTCCAACCGTCGAGCGATGCACCTCCCGCGGCCTCATGCGGACCATTCGGCGGCGCGTCGCTCAATTTACCAATCGGCGGCGCGTGTGTTGGTTCCAGTCGCTGCATCATCCCGGCCGGGCCGGATGAAGCGTACGCGGGTGCCGCTCGTGCAACAGCCGCGCGAGCTCCTCGCGCTCGGGCTCGCGCCCCTTCATAGCCGTCTCGAACAGCGCTTCCTGGATGTCGCGAGGCATGTCGCCCCACACGTCCATCGCCGCGCGGCCGAGCAAGCCCGCAAGATGATCAATTCCGTCGCTCATTCGGCCCTCCTGGTCTGCACACAGGAATGGAACAGCTGCGGCCGCGCAGCGTTCCAGTGTCATCATTGTGAAAAGGAGGCGTCTTTTATGGGATTCTTCACCAAGGACATCAAATCGATGGAAGACCTGCTGCTGCACGGGCTGCAGGACATCTATTACGCGGAGCAGCAGATCCTGAAGGCGCTGCCGAAGATGATCGACAAGGCGACCAACAGGGATCTCGTCGCCGGCCTGAAGGCTCATCTGGACGAGACCAACAAGCAGGTGGAACGGCTCAACAAGGTGTTCGCCAAGCTCGACAAGGAGCCCAGCGGCACGCAGTGCCCCGCCATCGACGGCCTCATCGAGGAAGCCGACGCGACCGCCGGCGAGATCGAGGACAAGGCCGTGCTCGATGCCGCGATCGTGGCCAACGCGCAGGCCGTCGAGCACTACGAGATGTGCCGCTACGGCACGCTGATCGCCTGGGCGCAGGAGCTCGGCCACGACGACATCGTGCGCTTCCTCACGACCAATTTGAACGAAGAGAAGGCCGCCAACACCAAGCTGAACACGGTGGCGCTCCGCAAGGGCGTCAACGCCAAGGCGTCCAACGCCGCCTGATCGATCTGCTGGCCAGGACGTGGCAGCCCGGCCTCCGGCGCCGCCACGATCCTCGTGCTCTCAAGACGCTGACGAGGCACCTTCAATCAGATGAACGGCTTCCCGCCGGTGACGGCCAAGGTGGCCCCCGAGGTGAAGCTCGAGAGCGGATCGGCCAGCATGACATAGGCGGTCGCGAGCTCGGCCGGCTGGCCGGCGCGCTGCATCGGGACCTGCTTGCCGAAATTCTTGACCCTTTCCTCCGACATCGTCGACGGGATCAGCGGCGTCCAGATCGGCCCCGGAGCCACGGCGTTGACCCGAATGCCTTTCTCGGCCAGCATCTGCGCCAGCCCACCCGTGAAATTCTGGATGGCGCCCTTGGTCGTGGCGTAAGCCAGCAAGGTCGGGTTCGGCATGTCGGAGTTCACCGACGCCGTGTTGATGATCGCAGCGCCCGGCCGCATGTGAGGCACGGCGGCCTTGGTCAGATAGAACATGGCGTGGATGTTGGTCTCGAACGTGCGCTGCCACTCCTCGTCGCTGATGTCGGCGATGTCCTTGAACGTGGCCTGGTGGGCGGCATTGTTGACGAGGATATCGATCCCACCGAGCTCCTCGACGGTGCGACGCACGATGGACCGGCAGTGCTCGGGATTGCTGATGTCGCCGGGAATCAGGATCGCCTTGCGTCCCGCTTGCTCCACCAGCGCCTTGACCTCGGCTGCATCCTCGTCCTCGTTCAGATAGGAGATGACGATGTCCGCGCCCTCACGGGCATAGGCGATCGCGACCGCTCGGCCGATGCCGCTGTCACCACCGGTGATGAGCGCCTTCTTTCCGGCCAAACGTCCTGAGCCTCTGTAGCTCTCCTCGCCATGATCGGGGCGTGGATTCATCGCACCCGTCGAACCAGGCATCGGCTGCTGTTGCGAAGGATAAGGCGGCTTGGGGTATTCGATCATGGACAGCTCCAGCAATTCGCTCCGCTAACGGAGCCCCGCCCGAAGCGTTCCTGTGACAGCCTGTTGCACCGCGGAACCATTTGCGCCGCACCATTCAAAAATGAGACTGCCCGTCAAACCAAAGGAGGCGCTAACGGATGCACCGCATCCGACTTCGGTTAGCTTTCCCATCAAAGTCGCGGGCCTTTCGAGAGCCACGCGGCGACAAAAGACGACACACAGGGAGGAGCACAATGTCGAAATGCAGTGTGGGACTGCTCGCGCTGAGCAGCTTGTTTCTTTCAAGCGCAGCGATCGCCCAGGAAAAGATCAAGGTGGGCGTGACCGCAACCCTCGAAGGCACCTACACGGTGCTCGGCGAGGACGGCATGCGCGGCCACCAGACGGCACTCAACGTCCTCGGCAAGAAGGTCGGCGACAAGGAGCTCGAATTCATCGTCGCCTCGACCGACGCAACGCCGGACAGCGCGGTGCGCGCCGTGCGCAAGCTGATCGAGCAGGACAAGGTGCAGATCCTGCTGTCGCCGCTCTCCGGCGACGAAGGCATCGCGGTGAAGAACTTCGCAAAGACCCATCCGGAGCTGACCTTCATCAACGCAGCCTCCGGCGCGCAGGAAACCACTTATGTCGATCCTGCCCCGAACTTCTTCCGCTACAACATGGACGGCGCGCAGTGGCAGGTCGGCCTCGGCAAATACGCCTTTGAGGACAAGAAGTATCGCAAGATCGCGACCGTCGGCGAGGACTATTCCTTCATCTACACCCAGGTGTTCGGCCTCGTGCTCGAGTTCTGCGGCGCCGGCGGACAGGTCACCAACCGGCAATGGGTGCCGCTCGGCACCAAGGATTTCGCCTCGGTCATCGCCGCACTGCCCGACGACGTCGACGCGATCTATCTCGGGCTTGGCGGCGCCGATGCCGTCAACTTCCTCAACCAGTACCAGCAGGCCGGCGGCAAGGCGCATCTGATGGGCGGTTCCATCATGATCGACCAGACCATCCTGTCGTCGAAGGGCAACGCCAAGAACGCCCTGGTCGGCACCATCGCGGCGAGCGGCCAGGCCGATACCTGGGAGGATCCGGGCTGGCAGAAATTCGTGAAGGCCTATCAGGACGCCTTCCCGCCGAACAAGCGCTTCCCGAGCCCGTCACTGCTCGCCACCAACTATTACGGCTCGACCATGGCCCTGATCCTGGCGCTGCGTGAGGTCAATGGCGATCTCTCCAACAACCAGGCCAAGTACAAGGAAGCCCTCGCCAAAATCGAAATCGATGCGCCGAACGGCAAGATCAAGCTCGACTCCAACCGGCAGGCGATCGGCACCAACTTCGTCACCGAAGTCGTCGATGACGGCAAGGGCGCGCTGTTCAGCAAGGTCGTGAAGGTGATCCCGAACGTGAACCAGACGCTCGGCTACGATCCGGCCGTCTTCTCCAAGATCGGGCTGCCGAGCCGCACCGTGCCGGAATGTAAGAAATACTGACGCATCACCTCCGCGATGCACAACCCGGGGAGCGACTTGCTGACGCGGTCGCTCTCCGCTCTTGCAATCTCGTCGGCGTTGTTGAACGCTGAGCGAAAAGACAAGAACATTCGGGAGGGGAAGGCATGAGCCGTGCGCTCGCCGTCTTCCACGGCCGGTTCGGCCGGGCGACGGTTTATCAGTTGAACCGCCCTTTCAATATCCACGCCCATCGTGAAGGTCATCTGATCTTCCATGTTGGCGGCATGCCGGCATGCATCGACGTCTCCGAGGGACACCACGATCTCAACGAGACGTCCGTCGTCGCGGTCAATCCCTGGGAGCCGCATAATTTCCTGCCCGCCGATCTCGACGGCGGCGCGATCTTCTTCGTGCTCTATGTCAATGCCGAATGGTTTGCACCCGATGCCTCCGGCACCCACCGGATGCGTTTCGGCCGCACCCAGTTCCGGCGCACGCCGGCGCTGGACAAGCACATCAGGCGGACGGCCGCGCTCGTGTGCGGCGCACCATCGCTCTCCAGCCTCGATTCCGAGCTGCGGCGGCTGATCGACATCTGCTACGACGAAAGCTGGCAGCAGGCCGAGATCGCGCGCGATCCACGCGCAAACGGCTCCGTCACCGATTTCCGCGTGCGCAAATGCATCAAGATGATGTCGGAGAGCCCCGGCGCCGAGATCGAGCTCGATACGATCGCGCGGGAATCCGGACTGTCGCGACCGCATTTCTACCGGCTGTTCCGCGTCCAGACCGGCGTGACGCCGAACCTCTATCTCAACACGCTGATCATGGAACATGCGCTCGAAGCGCTGGTGGCAAGCGAGACTCCGATCGCCGATATCGGCTTCGATCTCGGCTTCTCCTCGCAGAGCGGCTTCACCCGCTTCTTCGCCGCCAATGTGGGAATGGCCCCGACCGATTATCGACGCGCAGCCAAGATTTTGCGCGCCTGAGAGCGGGCCACGAAAAGATACTCACGATCAAACGTCGCCCTCGCAGCCCCGCTAGGATGCGGGCAACGCGATCCCGAAAGAGGGTCGCGAGTCCAGGGAGGACGTGCGTCCATGGCAGGGCCAGCAGCAGCCGGCAACGGCTTGCATGCCCCCTCGCCCCGCTTGCAGGGAGAGGGTTGGGGTGAACCCGCGTGCTCGGCGCGACCTCTCTCCGCACGCGCGAGCGCAATCGCACACGATCTCCTGGAGCCGCCTGAACAAGCGCCTCCTCCTTCGAGACGATCGCTGCGCGGTCTCCTCAGGATGAGGCTAATCGGCATCGACCCCGCTGAAATTGCTGCCGCATACTCTGCCCTCATCCTGAGGAGCCCGCCAAAGCGGGCGTCTCGAAGGATGGGCCGCGGAAAATCCGCTTACGATATGCCATTGCCCCGCCGCAAGCGATACGAGGCGAGAGCATGAGCCGCTTCGTCGAACGCCATCCGGCCTGGGCGCTGATCTCGATCATTGCCATTGCCGTCGGGCTGTGGCTGGTCTTCGCGGTCTGGCCGCCGGGCCTGGAAGAGGCCATCGGCCGCAAGCGCGTCTTCCTCAACGCGGTCTTCAACGGCATCACGCTCGGCGGACTCTACTTCCTCGTCGCCAGCGGCTTCACGCTGATCTTCGGCCTGATGCGCAACGTCAACCTCGCGCACGGCTCGCTCTATCTGTTCGGCGGCTATGTCGGCTACGCCGTCAGCACGGCGACCGGCTCCTGGCTGCTCAGCTTCATCGTCGCCTTCATCCTCACCGCCCTGGTCGGCGTCCTGCTCCAGTTGATCGTGTTCCGCCGGATGGAGGGACAGGACCTCAGGCAGACCATGGTGACGATCGGGCTTTCGATCGTGTTCGCCGATCTCATGCTGTGGGCCTGTGGCGGCGACTTCTACCAGATCCAGACGCCGAACTGGCTGATCGGCCCCATCGAGCTGCCGCTGGTCACGGCGATCAAATCCTCGGGCGAGCCGGTCTATCTCCGATATCCCCTGGTGCGGCTGGTGATCTTCGCCGCCTCCGTCGTGATCGGCGTGGCGATGTGGCTCGCGCTCAATCGCACCCGCGCCGGCATGATCATCCGCGCCGGCGTCGACGACCGCGATATCCTCGCCGCGACCGGGGTGCGCATCCAGCTCGTCTTCGTGGCGGTGTTCGCGTTCGGCGCAGGACTTGCCGGCATCGCCGGCGTCGTCGGCGGCACCTTCCAGTCATTATCCCCGGGCGAGGACATCCGCTTCCTGCTCGCCTCCCTCGTCGTCGTGATCGTGGGCGGCATGGGCTCGATCCCCGGCGCGGCGCTCGGCGCGCTGATCATCGGCCTCGCCGAACAGCTCGGCTCGGTCTACATCCCGACCTATGCCATCGTCGTGACCTTCCTGATCATGGTGCTGGTGTTGGCGATCCGGCCGCAAGGCCTGTTGGCGAGGCGCTGACATGTCGCTCGCCCACGATGCCCGCGTTACCGTTCGCCCCGCCGATGTTGCGCAGCGCCCGGCGCGGACATGGCCGGAGATCAACAATCCCGCCGCCTGGATCGTCGCAGTCATTCTCCTGATCATGCCGTTGATCGCGAGCGGCTTCTTCCTGATCGAGATCTTCGCGACCACGCTGATTCTCGGCATCATGGCGCTCAGCCTGATGTTCCTTGCCGGCTATGGCGGCATGGTCAGCCTGATGCAGCTCACCATCGCGGGCTTCTCGGCCTACATGGTTGCCGTGTTCGGCGTCAGCGGCAACGCCAATATCAGCCTGGGCTGGCCGTGGTGGCTCGCGGTCCCCATGGCGCTGGCGCTGGCGACCGCCTTCGGCACGCTCGGCGGCGCGCTCGCGGTGCGCACCGAAGGCATCTACACCATCATGATCACGCTCGCGATCGGAGCGGCCTTCTACTATTTCACCAACCAGAACTGGGCGATCTTCAACGGCCATACCGGCATCAACACCGTGGCGACGCCGCACTTCTGGGGCGTGAACTGGCGCGCCGACATTCCCTTCTACTATATCGTGCTCGCGGTTGCCGCGCTGTGCTATTTCGCCGTCGAATATCTCTCGCGCGCTCCGTTCGGGCTCGCGCTTCAGGGCGTGCGCGACAACCCGCGCCGGATGGCGGCGCTCGGCTTCAACGTCAATGCGCATCGCGTCGCCGCCTATGCCTTCGCCTCCTTCGTGGCGGCACTCGCCGGCGTCCTCCAGGTCTGGAACTACCGCCAGATCTCGCCGGGCTCGGTCAGCGTCGGGGCCTGCATCGACGTGCTGATCATCGCCGTCGTCGGCGGCATCACCCGTCCGATCGGTCCCTTCATCGGCGCGCTGATCTTCGTGCTGCTGCGCACCTTCGCGCTCGACTTCCTTGTCAGGCTCGGCCTCGACGGCAACCGCTTCCGCCTGCTGATCGGTCTCGGTTTCCTCGCCATCGTGTTCTGGTCCTCGGACGGCGTCATCGGCCTGTGGCAGCGCTGGCGCCAGAGCCGGCGTCCGGCCGCAAATCGACCGGGCGGAGGACGCGGCCATGGATAGCGTCGCCCAACGCCTCTCGGCCGTCGGGGCCGGCGCCGCGCTGGAGCTGCGCGGCGTCACGAGATTGTTCGGTGCGCTCGCGGCGCTGACCGACGTCACCATCACCGTGCGGCCCGGCGAACGCCGCGCCGTGCTCGGCTCCAACGGCGCCGGCAAGACCACGCTGTTCAACTGCATCACCGGCGACTTCGCGCCCTCCTCCGGCACGATCCGCTTCTTCGGCGAGGACGTCACGCATTTCCCGCCCTACGAACGCATCCGCCGCGGGCTGCGCCGGACCTACCAGATCTCGGCCTTGTTTCCCGGCCTCACCGTGCAGGACAATGTCTATCTCGCCTGCCGCGGCGTCTCGCGCGGACGCTTCTCGTTGCTGCGGCCGGGACAGAACGATGCCCTGATGCATGCGGCCGACAACCTCGTCCAGGCCGTGCATCTGGCCGCCGTGAAGGACCAGCGCGTGGCGGAGCTCGCGCACGGCCAGCAGCGCCAGCTCGAGATCGCGCTCGCGCTCGCCGGCGCGCCGCGCTTCGTCCTGTTCGACGAGCCGGCCGCGGGCCTGTCGCCGACCGAACGGGCCGAGCTGATCGAGATCCTGACCTCGCTGCCGGCGCATATCGGCTACATCATCATCGAGCACGACATGGACGTCGCCTTGCGCGTCGTCGAGAGCGTCACGATGATGCACAACGGCCGCATCTTCAAGGAGGGCCTGCCGGAAGAGATCCAGTCCGACCCCGAGGTGCAGGAGCTTTATCTCGGAGGCGGCCATGAATGAGGCCCGCCGCTCCGCCGCCGCGCTCGAGGTCCGCGGGCTCGACGTCTATTACGGGCACTCGCACGCGCTGCAAGGCGTCGACCTCACGCTCGAGAGCGGCGTGTTCTCCGTCGTCGGCCGCAACGGCATGGGCAAGACCACGCTGTGCAAGGCGATCATGGGGCTGGTCGGCGTCAGCGGCGGATCGATCCGTGTCCGCGGCGCGGACATCACAAGGCGGCCACCCGCCCAGATCGCCCGGCTCGGCGTCGGCTACGTGCCGCAGGGACGCCGTCTGTGGCGCTCGCTCAGCGTCGACGAGCATTTGCAGCTCGCCGGCGGCATGCGCTCCGGCGCCTGGACGGTCGAGCGCATCTACGACACTTTCCCGCGTCTGGCCGAGCGAAGGGATCACGGCGGCGGCCAGCTCTCCGGCGGCGAGCAGCAGATGCTGGCGATCTCGCGCGCGCTGCTCACCAATCCGCATCTGCTGATCATGGACGAGCCGACCGAGGGACTTGCGCCCGTCATCGTGGCGCAGGTCGAGGAGATACTGCTGCGGCTCGGTGAGGACGGCGACATGTCCGTGCTCGTGATCGAGCAGAATATCGGCGTCGCCACCGCGGTCTCGCGCAATGTCGCGATCATGGTCAACGGCCGCATCAATCGCATCATCGACTCCGCGCGGCTCGCCGCCGACCGCGAGCTCCAGCAACGCCTGCTCGGCGTCGGGCTTCACGCCGAGCTCGAGCCGGATATCGAGATCTCGGCGACCGGCCCGGAAGCTAAACCTGCGCCGGCGCCACGCCGCGACGGGCCGATCCGCATCTACGTCTCCAATCCGACATTGCCGACGCGGTGGTCGCAGCCGGTGCCGATCGCCCGCATGGAGGCCGCAGCCCGCACGCTCTCGACGCAAATCGCGCGGCTCGACGAGACGGCAAGGCGCAAGCGCGAGCCGATGGCGGCGCAAACCGCGGGCCCGCCTGTCGTCCTGGTCGTCGGCACGCTCGACACCAAGGGCCTCGAGCTGCGCTTCATCCGCGACATCATCGCCGAAACCGGCCTGCGTACGCGGCTGGTCGACGTCTCGACCAGCGGCAAGCATTCCAGCTGCGATGTCTCCGCGCAGGAGATCGCCCTCAACCACGGCCGCGGCGGCTCCGCCGTATTCGGCCCCGACCGCGGCGCGGCCGTGACCGCGATGGCCGATGCGTTCGCGAGCTGGCTACGGCGCCAGGGCAATGTCGCCGGCGTGATCTCGGCCGGCGGCTCCGGCGCGGCGTCGCTGGTTGCCCCCGGCATGCGCGCGCTTCCGGTCGGCGTCCCGAAGCTGATCATCTCCTCCGTCGCATCCGGCGATGTCGGGCCCTATGTCGGCCCGGCCGACATCACCATGATGCACTCGGTCACCGACGTGCAGGGCTTGAACTCGATCTCGCGCGCGGTGCTGGCCAACGGCGCCCATGCGCTTGCCGGCATGGTCAAGGCGCGGCTGGATGCGCGCGCCGCGACGGCACGGGAGGCTGGCGGCCTGCCTTCGGTCGGCATCACCATGTTCGGCGTGACGACGCCGGCGGCGCAGAAGATCGCCGCCGAGCTGCGCGACGATTTCGAGTGCCTGGTCTTCCATGCCACCGGCGTCGGCGGCCGTTCCATGGAGAAACTCGTCGAGTCCGGCCAGCTCGCCGGCGTCATCGACCTCACCACGACGGAGGTCTGCGATCTCCTGATGGGCGGCGTGTTTCCCGCAACCGAGGACCGCTTCGGTGCGATCATCCGCACGCGTATCCCCTATGTCGGCTCGGTCGGCGCACTCGACATGGTCAATTTCGGCGCGCCCGACACCATTCCCGAGCGCTACCGCGGCCGCAGATTCCACGTCCACAATCCGCAGGTGACGTTGATGCGGACGAACGTGGAGGAGAACGAGCGCATGGGCCGCTGGATCGGCGAGCGGCTCAACCAGATGGACGGCCCGGTGCGCTTCTTCCTGCCCGAGGGCGGCGTCTCCGCGCTCGACGCGCGGGGCCAACCGTTCTGGGATCCGGACGCCGATGCCGCGCTATTCCGCACGCTGGAGCGCACCGTGCGGCAGACCGGCCATCGCCAGCTCATCCGCACGCCCAAGAACATCAACGATCCCGATTTCGCCGCCGCCATCGTCGGTGCGTTCCGAACCCTGTTCGGCCGCACCGGCACGCGGCGGAGACTAGCGAGGTGAGCGATGCCAAGGTTTGAACGCGCAGCACTTCTGAGGCGGTTCCGCGAGATGGCGAAGCGCGGCGAGCCGATCGTCGGCGGCGGCGCCGGCACCGGCCTGTCAGCCAAATGCGAGGAGGCCGGCGGCGTCGATCTCATCGTGATCTACAATTCCGGACGCTACCGCATGGCCGGACGCGGCTCGCTCGCGGGCCTGATGGCTTACGGCGATGCCAACGCCATCGTGTTGGAGATGGCCGGCGAAGTGCTGCCCGTGGTCACGAGGACGCCGGTGCTCGCGGGCGTCAACGGCACCGATCCGTTCCGCGACATGGACGCGTTTCTCGACCAGCTGAAGGCGCTCGGCTTCGCAGGCGTGCAGAACTTTCCGACCGTCGGCCTGATCGACGGCACCTTCCGCGCCAATCTCGAAGAGACCGGCATGTCCTACGCGCTCGAGATCGACATGATCGCCAAGGCGCACGACAAGGACATGCTGACGACGCCCTATGTGTTCAGCGAGAAGGAAGCCGCCGCGATGGCGATCGCCGGCGCCGACATCGTCGTCTGCCACATGGGCTTGACGACCGGCGGCTCGATCGGCGCGCAGACCGCGTTGAAGCTGAAGGACTGTCCGGCGCAGATCGACACCTGGGCCTCCGCCGCGCTCAGCGTCAATCCCGACATCCTGGTGCTGGCGCATGGCGGCCCGATCGCGGATCCCGCCGACGCCGATTTCATCATGAAGAACACCCGCCATTGCCACGGCTTCTACGGGGCCTCCTCGATGGAGCGGCTGCCCGTGGAGCGGGCGCTGACGGAGCAGGTACGTCAATTCAAGGCGATCGGCGCGCGATAACGCCTGAAGGTTCGAGGGAGGAAAAGATGTCGGGGATGCTCGTCGGTGAATTGATCCTCTGGCTGATCGTCGCGATCGTCGTGATCGTGGTCGGCGTCTATATCGTGAACTGGCTCTATCACCGCTCCTCCAAGGAGACATCGTTCGTCCGGACCGGTTTCCTCGGCGAGCGCGTGGTGATCAATGGCGGCGCGTTCGTGCTGCCGTTCATCCACGATTACACGCCGGTCAACATGAACGTGCTGCCGATGGGCATCGTGCGCTCCCGGCAGGACGCCGTCATCACCCGCGACCGCATGCGCGTCGACATCGAGGCCGATTTCTACGTCCGCGTCCAGGCGACCCGCGAAGCGGTGTCCATCGCGGCCGCCACCCTCGGCCGCCGCACCATGGAGCCGGGGCAACTGCATGCCCTCCTCGCCGGCAAGTTCATCTCGGCGATCCGTTCAATCGCCTCCGAAATGACCCTCGAGCAGATGCACGAGCAGCGCGGCGAGTATGTCGCCCGCGTCAAGGCCAACGCGGCGGAGGCCCTCGCTCAGAACGGCCTCGAGCTGGAGTCGGTCGCCATCACCGATCTCGACCAGACCGATCTCGAATTCTTCAACCCCTCGAACCGGTTCGACGCCGAAGGCCTGACCCAGCTGATGCAGGACATCGAGGCCAAGCGGAAGCTGCGCAACGACATCGAGCAGGACTCGATGATCAAGATCCGCGCCCGCAACCTGGAGGCCGAGCGGCAGGCGCTCGAGATCGAGCGCGAGAGCGAGACCGCGCGGCTGGAGCAGGAACGCGACATCGAGATGCGCCGCGCGCTTCAGCGCACGGAAGTCGCCCGCGAACGGGCGCTGCGCGAAACCGAGGCCGAGCAGGCGCAGATCTCCGCGCGCGAAGCCATCGAGCGCGCCCGCATCGCCAACGACCAGGCGATTGCGGAAGCCCGCATCGCCTCCGAGCGCGAAACCCGCCAGAAGGAGATCGAGCGGACCCGCACCATCGAGGAAAAGGAGCTGCTGGCACGCGAGGAGATCGAGAAGACGAGGATCGCCAACCAGCGCTCGATCGACACCACGCGGATCGCATCCGAGCGCGAGGTGCGCCAGCGCGAGATCGAGCGGATGCGCACGGTCGAGGAAGCCGAGATCGCGGCGCGCGAAGCCATCGAGAAGGCGCGGATCCAGCAGGACCGCGTCGTCACCGATGCCCGCATCGCCAACGAGGAGGAAACGCGCCGCCGCGAGATCGAGCGCACCCGCGCGGTCGACGAGGCCGAGATTGCCGCCCGCGAGGCCACCGAGAAGGCCCGCATCGCCCAGACGCTGATCGTCAATGTCGAGCGCATCTCCTCGGACGAGCGCACCCGCGCGCTGGAGATCCAGCAGGTTCGCACCATCCAGGAGGCCGAGATCGAGGCGCAGCGCGCGGTCGAGGCCGCCCGCATCGCCCGCGAGCGGACGCTCGCCGCCGAGCGCATCGCCGCCGAGCAGAACACGCGGCAGCTGGAGATCGAGCGCAACCAGGCACTCGACGTCGCCGGCATTGCGGCGCGCGAGACCACCGAGGCCAGCCGGATCGCCCAGGAGGAGCGCGTGCGCTCGCTGGAGATCGCCCGCAACCGCGCCGTCGAGGAGGCCGACATCGCCTCGCGCGAGGCAATCGAGGCGGCCCGCATCGCCCAGGAGAAGGCGGTCGCGGCCGAGCGCATCCAGGCCGAGCGCGATACGCGTTCGCTCGAGATCGAGCGCACCGGCGTGCTGGAGGCGGCCGAGCTGAAGCGGCGCGACGCCATCGAGCGCCAGCGCATCACGGTCGATCTGGCTCTGGAGGCCGAGCGCATCAATTCCTCCAAGAAGCGCGAGGTGCTCAACATCGAGCAGAAGAAGGCGATCGAGATCGCCGACGAGGACCGCGTCATCGCACTGTCGACCAAGAAGTCCGAGCGGATCGATGCCGATCGCCAGGTCCGGCAGGCCGAGATCGTCGCGCGCAAGGAGGTCGAGACCACGGACGTGTCGCGCGAGCAGGCGCTGGAAGCGGCCCGCATCGAGCGGCGGCGCTCGATCGAGCAACTCGAAGTCGCCCGGGTGCAGTCGCTGCAGGAGGCCGAGATCGCCTCTCGCGAGGAGGTCGAGCGCGCGCGCATCGCATCCGACCGCGGCCTCGACGAAGCCCGCGTCGGCCGCGAGCGCGAGCTGCGCAAGCTCGAGGTCAACCGCGAGAAGGAGGTCGAGACCGTCCTGATGGAGAAGGCCATCGCCATCCATCTGAAGTCTCTCGAAGAGTCCGCCGCCAAGGCGTCGGCCGAGGAAGCGCGGATGCGCGCGACCGAAGCCACCGAGCGCGTCATCACCGCGCGCGAGAGCGAGATCGCCAAGCGACGCAAGACGGTCGAGGTGCTGCTCGCCGAGAAACAGGCCGAGGAGACCCGGATCGCCGCGGAGGCCGAGCGCGTGCGCGCCGCCGTCGAGGCCGAAGCGCAGCGGATGCTGAACGAGGCCGAGAACGTGCTGACCGACCAGGCGCGCTACTCGCTGTTCCGCCGCAAGCTGCTCGACCGGATCGAGGGCATCGTCCGCGAGAGCGTCAAGCCGATGGAGAAGATCGAGGGCATCCGCATTCTCCAGGTCGATGGCCTCAACGGCAACGGCCACGGCGGCAATGGCGGCCGCAGCGCCACCGACGAAGTCATCGACTCCGCCCTGCGCTACCGCGTCCAGGCGCCGCTGATCGACTCGATCCTGTCGGACATCGGCGTCGAAGGCGGCAGTCTCTCCAAAATGCCGGGCCTGATCCGCGAAGCCCGTGACATGCAGGGGATCAAGGAGTCCGCGCGCAAAAGCGGCGGAGGCGGAGGTGGCGGCGACAAGCCGGCGGCCTCGCCGGCCCCCTCGGCCGAAGGTGGGGAACCGCCGGCCGAGCGCGGGCCGCGGAAGAAGAGCTGAGGTCGCGCCATGGCTCGCGTCTACGTCTCCACCGTCGTCAATGCCCGCAACGACCGCGTCTGGGCGCGGGTGCGCGATTTCAATGGCTTGCCGAACTGGCATCCGGCGATCGCCGAAAGCCGCATCGAGGGCGGCGAGCCCGCCGACAAGATCGGTTGTGTGCGAGATTTTCGCCTGCGCAACGGCGACCGCATCCGCGAGAAGCTGCTCGGCCTCTCCGACTACGACATGTTCTGCACCTATTCGATCCTGGAATCTCCGATGGGCGTCGAGAACTACGTCGCAACCCTGCGGCTCACGCCCGTCACCGACGGCGACCAGACCTTCATGGAATGGACCGCCGAATTCGACTGCGCGCCGGAGCGGGAGACCGAGCTCGTCAGCAATATCGGCGGCGGCGTGTTCCAGGGCGGATTTGATGCGCTCAAGCGCGTGTTCGGAGGCTGACCGTGCCGCATGTCGTCAAGAGCACGATCCTGGACGCACCGACCGATACGGTGTGGACCGTGCTGCGCGATTTCAACGGGCACGATCGCTGGCATCCGGTTGTCGCGACCTCGTCGATCGAGCGCGCGCAGTCCTCCGACAAGATCGGCTGCATCAGGCGGTTCAAGCTCAACGACGGCTCCGAGCTGCGCGAGCAATTGCTGGCGCTGTCGGACCTGGAACAGTCCTTCAGCTATTGCCTGCTCGATACGCCGGTGCCGATGTTCAACTACGTCGCCCATGTCAGGCTGCTGCCGGTCACCGACGGCGACCGCACCTTCTGGCACTGGGAATCCCGCTTCACCACCAAGCCGGAAGATCGGGACCGCATCACCCACATGGTCGCGGAAGACATTTACCAGGCTGGATTCGAGGCAATCCGCCGGCATCTGAGGGAGGCCGCATAGTCATGGCCGTGACAGTGAAGACGTTTGCAAGCGCCAGCGAGGCGGCGGGGGCATTGTCCTCGGACCGCAGCGCGCGCTATCTCGGCGGCGGCACGCTGGTGATGCGGGCATTGAACGAGGGCGATGTCGCGATCTCGATCGTGGTCCGCGCCAACGATCAGGCGCTGACCCGGATCGACGCCTCGGGACCGCGCATCACGCTCGGCGCCGGCGTCACCTTCGCGCGCATCCTTGCTGAGCGGGACCTCGCCTTCCTGCACGCGCCCGCCCGCTCGATCGGCGGTCCCGCCGTGCGCAACATGGGCACGGTCGGCGGCAATCTTTTTGCCCAAGCTCCCTACGGCGATTTCACCGTGGCGCTGCTGGCGCTCGATGCGACCGTCGCCGTCGCGGGCGGCTTTGGTGCCCGCGACATCCCGATCGAGGAGTTCTTGCAGGCGCGCGAACGTCAGGCCGGAACCCTGGTGCTGTCGGTTTCTTGCACCCGGCCGGCGAGCAGCGACGCGTTCCGCTATCGCAAGATCGCCCGCATCAAGCCGAAGGGCGGCTCGGTCGTCACGCTTGCCGCGCATCTGCCGATCAGCGGCGGCCGGATCGCGGGCGCTCGGATCGCGCTGGGATCGATGGCGCCGACCCAGATCCGCGCCCGCGCCGCCGAGCGCGCGCTGGAGGGCCGCTCGCTGGACGCTGCAACCATCGCGGCCGCCGCATCCGCGGCGACCGAGGGAACGTCGCCATCCGACAACGCGCTCGGCAGCGCGTGGTATCGCCGCGAGATCGTCGGCGTCCATCTGCGGCGCCTGCTGTCAGGCCAGGAATAGAGCCATGTCCAAGATACCCCTGCAATTTCGTCACAACGGCCGCGATGTCGCGATCTTCGTCGACGGCGGCACCAATCTGCTGGTGGCGCTGCGCGAGTTGATCGGCGACATGACGCCGAAATTCGGCTGCGGCCAGGGCGGCTGCGGCACGTGCAGTGTGCAGATCGACGGCGAGCTTCATCTCTCCTGCCTGACGCTGGCGGAGACGGTGGCCGGCCGTTCCATCGAGACGCTCGACGGCATGAAGCAGGGCCCGAACCTGCACCCGCTGCAGCGCGCCTTCGCGGACCATTTCGCGGCCCAGTGCGGCTATTGCACGCCGGGCATGCTGATGGCCGCCAAGGCGCTGCTCGACCGCAATCCCTCGCCGAGCCGCGACGAGGTCATTGAAGCCATCTCCGGCAACATCTGCCGCTGCACCGGCTACGAGCCGATCATCAATGCCATCCTGGCCGCAGCGAGCGGCCGGGTCAGCGCCTGAGGTCAACCATGCTGGAACTGCGCAAGGACATTTTCGCCGACGAGCGCGACGATAACCTCAAGGAAATCGGCAAGGGCACCCAGCGCCAGGACATGCTCGGCCATGTCACGGGCACGTCGAGCTACTTCAACGATCACAAGCTGCAAGGCATGCTGCACCTGAAGGTCGTACGCTCGACCCAGGCCCATGCAAGGATCCGTCGCATCGATACCACCGAGGCCGAACGTTCGGCCGGCGTTCGCCGGATCATCCGTGGCACCGACGTGCCGGTCAATCTCAACACGCTGCTCAGCCTGATCAACTTCGGCAAGGATGACGAGCCGTCGCTGGCGGTCGACAAGGTCCGCTACAAGGGCGAGCCGATCCTCGCCATCGTCGCCGACAGCGAGCGCGAAGCGTTCGAGGCCATCGCGAGGGTCAAGGTCGACTACGAGCCGCTCCCGACTGTGTTCGATGTCGAGGACGCGCTGAAGCCCGGCGCGCCCGTGGTCAACGAGACCTATCCGAAGAACGCCTTCATCTATCACGACGTCTACGATCACCAGCGCCTGCGCTTCGGCGATGCGGACGCGGCGCTCGCCAGCGCCGACCACGTGCTGGAGCAGCGCTACCAGATGTCCCCGATCGAGCACGCGCCGACCGAGACCAACGGCGCCATTGCGGCACCCGACACCAACGGCCGTTACGTCGTCTACACCTCGACCCAGGCGCTGTTCTTCTCCGTCGACACCTGCGCCAAGATTCTGGACGTGCCTTCCAATACGTTCCACTTCATCGGCGGCACCGTTGGCGGCGGCTTCGGCGGCAAGGTGGACACGTTGACCGAGCCACTTGCGATCCTCGGCGCGATGCTGACCGGACGCCCCGTCCGCTACGTGTTCGGGCGCGAGGAGGAGATGCAGTACGGCCCGCCGCGCGGCGCCGAACGCATCTACATCAAGGACGGCGTGATGCGCGACGGCCGCATCGTCGCGCGCAAGATCCGCGCTTTTTTCGACAGCGGCGCCTATACGCGACTCTCCAGCTACGCCGCAGTGAAGTGCGCCGCCCATCTTCCAGGCCCCTACACCATCCCGAACGTCTATGGCGACGTCTATTGCGTCTTCACCAATCGCACGCCCGCGACCGCCATGCGCGGCTTCGGCGTCACCGCGATGGACTTCGCGATCGAATGCCAGATGGACAAGCTCGCAAACCTCGTCGGCATGGACCCGATGGAGTTTCGCATTCTGAACGCCTATCGCGACGGCGACATGAAGGCGCACCGGCGCGAGGCCAAGAACACCGCGCTGATCGAATGCGTTCAGGTCGCGGCCGAGAAGGCCAAATGGCCGATCCGCGACGAGTTCAAGCGCGCCTCCTCGCGCAAAGACGGCGGCGGCAGCCGCGCGGTGATCCCGCCGACCGCAACGGAGTCCCGCGCACGTCCGGCTGCGCCTGCACAGCAGCGCACGAGCTACGACCGTGCACCCGTAACCACGACACGGGAGCCGCCGCGCGATCCACCCCCGCCGGCACCGCCGCCTCCCCCACCACGCCCGGCCGCACCATCGCACGGCGCGACGCGGTTCTCGTCGGTGTTCGGCACCAGGAGACGCTGACATGACCAGGCATCGCGGACGCGGCATGGCGTCGATCAACTACCCCATCGGCATGAACCTTGGCGGCGACCCGAGCCAGGCACTGGTTCACTCCAATCCCAGCGGCAAGTTCACGGTGGCGCTGTCGTCGATCGACCTCGGCCAGGGCATGAAATCGGTGACGCGGCAGATCTGCGCCGAGACGCTGGGCGTGCCGGTCGAGGACGTCTATGTCGACACGGCGGATTCCGACACCGGCCCGCACTGCATGGGCTCGTTCGCCTCGCGCGGCACCCATCGGGTCGGCAATGCCGTGATGGCCGCGGCGCGCGAGGCCCGCGGCGTGATGATGGAAGCGGCGGCTGAAGAGCTCGAGGTCAATGCCGCCGATCTCGACACCGACGGCCGCGGCAATATTCACGTCAAGGGCGCGCCACACCGTTCGATCTCGACCAAGGACGTCGCGATTGCCGCGCAGTTCAAGCAGGGCAAGACCATTTCGGGCCGCGGCATCTTTCTGGTTCCGCTTTCCAACGTCGATCCGGAGACCGGCGAGATGTCACCGGCGACCTGCTACGCCCATGCCTGCCTCGTCGCCGAGGTCGAGGTCGACGACGAGACCGGCGATGTCGCGATGGTCCGGATGGATTCCGCCTATGAGCTCGGTCGCGCGCTGAACCCGCGTCTGGTCGAGCAGCAACTGGTCGGCGGTGCCTGGATGGGCGTCAGCCACGCGCTCTATGAGACCCCGGAGCCCTATTATCCCGATCCCATTCACGGCCCCCGCGACTTCGTCGAATATCTGATGCCCGGCCCCGGCGACATCTGCCCGCACGATATCGCGGTGCTGGAACGTCCCGCTCCCGATGGTCCCTTTGGTGCCAAGGGCCCCGGCGAGATGTGCGCCAACCCGGTGCTGCCGGCCGTCGCCAATGCGATCTTCAATGCCGTCGGCGTGCGCATCGACGACCTGCCGATCACGCCTGAAAAGGTGCTGCGCGCGATCAAGGCCCAGGGCGGCGCGCGGCCGCAGGCACGGCGCTAGAGGAACGGCCGTGGCGGTTCGCAGCAACATCGTCGGCATCGACAGCCCCGAGGCGCTGGAGAAGGCGCTGCGCGCGGCCTATTATCTCGCCGACGAGGGTCTCGCGACCGCCGCCTATCTCGGCCTCGCGCTCGGCAAGCCGCTGCTGCTCGAGGGCGCACCCGGCGTCGGCAAGACGGAAGCCGCAAAAGCCATTGCCGCCGTGCTCGGCCGGCGCCTGATCCGCCTGCAATGCTACGAGGGCATCGACGCCTCTGCCGCGCTCTATGAGTGGAACTATCCGCGCCAGATGCTGGCGATCCGCCAGGCCGGCGACGAGAGCATCGACATCTATGGCGAGACGTTTCTGATCGAGCGGCCGATGCTGGCCACGCTCCGCGCGCCCGATTCCACCGTGCTGCTGATCGACGAGATCGACCGCGCCGATCAGGAGTTCGAGGCCTTCCTGCTCGAATTCCTCTCCGACTTCCAGATCTCGATTCCCGAGCGCGGCACGGTGCGCGCGGCGGAGCGCCCCGTGGTCGTTCTGACGTCGAACCGGACGCGCGATCTGCACGAGGCCTTGCGCCGCCGCTGCGTCTATCACTGGATCGACTATCCGACCGCGGAGCGCGAGGCGCGGATCATCATGATGCGCGCCTCCAGCGTCGCCGAGGCCACGGCCCGCGCCGTCGTCGCAGCCGTGGAGAGGCTGCGGCGCGAGCCCCTGAGCAAGGCGCCCGGCATTGCCGAGGCCGTCGACTGGGCCGAGGCCGCGACGCTGCTGCACAAGGGCGGCGCCCGCTGGCCGGATGCGTTCAAGCGCTCGATCGGCGTGGCGCTGAAGGACGAAGAGGATCTGCATTTCATCTCGCCGCGGCTCGACGCCATGCTCGCGGAGGCGACCGCATGAGCGCCGAACCGCAGCTCCCGCGCGCCGCGCGCATCTTCGTCGCCTTCGTCCCGCTGCTGCGCGCGAACGGCTTTGCCGTCGCACCGGAGCAAACCACCACGTTCCTCGCCGCGATCGAGCTGCTCGGCCCGCGCGACATCGAGCACGTCAGGCAAGCCGCCCTCGCGACGCTGGCGCCGCCGCCCGAGCGCCGTGCGACCTTCGACCGGCTGTTCGATCTCCACTTCCGCGGCAGCGAGGCCATCGCGCGAGCCGACGAGGACGAGGACGACGAGACAGTCCGCCTCCAGGAAGAGGGCCGCGGCGACGAGGCCCCCCTGCTCTCCGACGAGGCCAATGAGTCCGGCCTCACCGCGACCCGAAGCGAGGCGCTGGTCGAGCGCCGCTTTAGGGCGGCCTCGAGCACGGACGCATTGCGCCGCCTGGCGCGGGAGGCACCGCGGCGCCTGCCGCGACGGCGCGGCCATCGCCGCATGCGCGCCCGCCGCGGACCGTTTGCCGATCTCCGCCGCACCTTGCGCGACAGTGTCCGCAGCGACGGCGAGATTCTGCGGCTCGGTCACATGAAGCGGCGCCAGCGTCCGCGCAAGATGCTCCTGCTGATCGACGTCTCCGGCTCGATGAAGGGCCGCACCGAGGAGAACATGAAGCTCGCGCATGCGCTGGTGCAGGCCGCGCCCAGTGTCGAGGTCTTCACCTTCGGCACGCGGCTGACCCGCATCACCCGCCCGCTGCGACTGAAGCGCCGCGAGCAGGCCATGAACGCCGCCGCGCATCTGGTCAGCGACTGGGACGGCGGCACCCGCATCGGCGATGCGCTCCAGGCCTTCCTCGCCGTGCCCCGCTTCGGCGGCTACGCGCGCGGAGCCGCCGTGGTGATCGTCTCCGATGGACTCGAGCGCGGCGAGACCGACGCGCTTCGCGACGCCGTCGCGAAATTGTCGCGGCGGGCCTGGCGCCTGAGCTGGCTGACGCCGCTGGCGACGGGCCCCGACTTCCGCCCGCAGACCGAAGCGCTCATCGCCATCGAGCGCTTCGTCGACGACCTCGTGGATGGCGGTTCGAGCGCGTCGATCGTCGCGCATATTCTGGCGCTGGGACGAAGGAGAGCGGCGTGACCGACATTGTCGACGGCCATCATCACATCTGGCGGCAGGCCGACCTGCCCTGGCTGACCGGCCCCATGCAACCGCGCATCTTCGGACCCTATGAGCCGATCCGGCGCGACTATCCGATCCAGGAATATCTCGACGACCTCAAGGATACCGGCGTCACGCGTTCGGTCTATGTGCAAACCAACTGGGCCAACGACCGCTTCGAGGACGAGGCCGCGTGGGTGCAGCAGACTGCGGACGAACACGGCTGGCCGCACGCGATCGTCGCCTATGCCAATTTCGCCGTGGACGACGTGCGTCCGCAGCTCGATCGCCTGAAGCGCTACAAGCTGGTGCGCGGCGTGCGCATGCAGCTGCACTGGCACGAGAACCCGCTCTATCGCTTTGCCGCCCGCCCGGATCTCTGCACCGATCCGATGATCAGCCGCAACGTCGCGCGCCTCGCCGACTATGGCTGGAGCTTCGACCTGCAGGTGTTCACCCCGCAGATGCCGAACGCCGCAGCGCTGGCCGAAGCCTGCCCCGACGTGACCTTCATCCTCCAGCATGCCGGCATGCTGGAGGATCTCTCTCCTGGTGGCCGCGCCGCCTGGCGCAGCGGCATGGCCCGGCTCGCGGCCTGCGCGAACGTGGTCTCAAAGCTCTCCGGGCTCGGCACCTTCATCCATCGCAACGATCCTGCGCACATCGCCGCCGTGCTCATCGACACCGTCGCGATCTTCGGCGCCGAGCGCTGCCTGTTCGGCTCCAATTTCCCCATCGAGAAATTGTGGACCAGCTATCGCGAGCTCGTCGGCGCCTTTCGCACCGCCGCGGCGCCGTTCAGCGCGGAGCAGCAGGACGCTATCTTCAAGACGACGGCGACGCGCGTCTACCGGCTTTGACAGACAAGAAACAGTTGAGGGAGGGCAACGAATGGCGCTGGAGATCAAGATCCTGGACTATGGCGATATCGAGCTGGAATCGAGCTTTCTGGTTCTCGGCCGCGACTGCGGTCGCACCCGCCGCGTCCTCACCCTCGGTTTCCTGATCCTCGGGGGGAAATATCCGGTCGTGGTCGACACCGGCTACCGCTCCAACCAGATCATGGAGACGCTGGGCATGCGCGGGCTGCAGTACCACGAGAACATGATCGAGAACCAGCTCGCGCGCCACGGCGTGCGCATGGGCGACGTCCGCTTCGTCTGCCACACCCATCTGCACATCGACCACGCCGGCAAGGACGATCTGTTCCCGATGAACACGACCGTCGTGCTCAACCGCAAGGAACTCGAGTATTCCGTCTCCGGCCTGATGCATCCGCAATATCCGGCGCCCGACATCAAGCACCTGATCGACCGGCTGCACACCAAGAGCGCGCTGCGCTTCCTCGACTTAGAGATCACCGGCCCGATCGAGCTGATGCCCGGCGTCTATTGCGACGCGGCCAATGCGCATACGGAGGGCTCGATGAACGTCATCGTCGAGACCGCCGACGGGATTGCGACCATCTGCGGCGACGTGATCTACGATTTCAACGACCAGATCGTGACGCCCTTCAACGAGATCCACGATTGGGAGCCGCGCACGACGGGCAATCATGGCACCAGCAAGCGCGCCGAGAAAGCCTCGATCAAGAAGCTGCTGAGCAATTCGCGCTATCTGCTGCCGGTGCACGACCGCCCGGCCAAGATCGAAGGCGGCAACGTCGTCGGGCGCCTGCACGATCAGGTCCCCGGACCGATCGTGCAGTCCTTGCCCGCACGCAACTGGTTCCCGGCTTGAGATGATCTTGGGGATCGACCGATGACGCACGTCACCTTGCGAAGCGAATTCGAAACTTTGATCGACCCCTATGCGCCGGTCGCGCAGGTCGGCACCGGCTTTGACTTCACGGAGGGACCGATCTGGCATCCGGTCGATCACTATCTGCTGTTCTCGGACATGCCGGGTGACGTGCGCCGGCGCTGGGATGCGCGGCGCGGCGTGGCCGAGGTCAAGCGTCCCTCGAACAAGTGCAACGGCATGACCTATGATGCCGAGCTCAATCTGATCGTCTGCGAGCACGCGACCTCGTCGCTGATCCGCGAACGGCCGGACGGGCGGCGCGAGGTGCTGGCTTCGCACTTCCAGGGCCAGGAGCTGAACAGCCCGAACGACGTCTGCGTGCACTCCTCCGGCGCGATCTATTTCTCGGACCCTTGGTACGGCCGGATGCCGGTCTATGGCGTGGAGCGGCCGCGCCAGCTCGGCTTCCAGGGCGTCTATCGCCTCGTGCCCGGCGGCGAACCGAAGCTCGTGGTCGAGCGCAATCTGTTCGACCAGCCGAACGGCCTGTGCTTCTCGCCGGACGAGAAGCTGCTCTATGTCAACGACACCGTGCAGGCGCTGATCCGCGTCTTCGACGTCAACGCCGACGGCTCGCTGTCGAATGCGCGGGTGTTCGCAAGCGGCATCCGCTCCGAGCTCGAAGCCGGCCTGCCCGACGGCATGAAGTGCGATCAGCACGGCAATATCTGGGTCACCGCGCCCGGCGGCGTCTGGGTCTATTCGCCGCGCGGCGAGCTGCTCGGCAAGGTCCGCGCGCCCGAGATGGTCGCCAACCTCGCCTGGGGCGGGCCGGATTTCCGCACGCTGTATCTGACCTCGACACATTCGGTCTATGCCATTCCGACCAAGGTCGGTCCGCGGCACGAGCCCTATATGGCCGGCCGGCGAAGCGGCGGCGGCCAGGCGGCAAGCGCCTCGCCGGCGGCGCCTATCCTCGCTGACGGCGACATGCGGCTTGATCCGCAGCGATGCGCGATGATCATCCAGGATTTGCAGAACGACGTCATCATGGACGGCGGCGCGTTCGCCGAGTCCGGCGCTCCCGGTCATGCGAAACAGCAACATGTCGTCGAGAATGTCCGCCGTCTCGCGGAGACCGCGCGGGCCCGCGGCGTCGCCATCATCCACGTCTGGTTCGTCGTCGAGCCGGGTGCGCCGGGTGTCACGCTGAACGCACCGCTGTTCGAAGGCCTCGTCGACAGCAAGGCGATGGTGCGTGGAAGCTGGGGCGCGGCGCCCGTCTCCGGCCTCGAGCCCCGGCCCGGCGATTTCATCGTCGAGAAGATGCGGATGAGCGCGTGGGAGGGCACGCGGCTGGAGACAATCCTCAAGGCGACCGGGCGCGACATGATCATCAACACCGGTGCCTGGACCAACATGTCGGTCGAGCACACCGCCCGCACCGGGGCAGACAAGGGCTACTTCATGATCGTTCCCGAAGATTGCTGCTCGACCATGAACGCCGACTGGCACAATGCGTCGATTAATTTTGCCATGCAGAACGTGGCGATCGTCACGAGGGCGGATGCCGTCATCAGGGCGTTGGGATGAGCGGTGGCAAAGATTTTGCACCTCTCCTGCTCGCCGCGCCCTGACTCCGAGTCGAGTGCCGGCGCGCGCGTCTTTCTTGACGGCTTTCGCCAGGCCCGGCCGGACTGGGACCTCGACGTCGTGGACCTCTGGCGGGAGCGGATGCCGGAATTCTCAGGCCCCATCGCCGAGGCCAAATATGCACGGATGAACGGGCAAGCCTTCAACGACGCGCAACGCGACAGCTTTGCCGAGGCCGAACGAATGGCGCTGCGGTTTTCGTTGGCCGATCGCGTGCTGATCTCGACGCCGATGTGGAACTTCAGCATTCCCTACAAGCTCAAGCAGTGGTTCGACATCATCGTCCAGCCCGGGCTGACGTTCCGGTTCGACCCGTCACAGGGCTATCTCCCACTGCTCAAGGACCGGCCGACGCTGGTGATTCTCGCCAGTGGCAGCGACTTCGCCACCGGCATGAACCGCGGCCGCATCGACATGGCAACGCCTTACCTGCGCGACATCCCGCGCTTCATCGGTATCGACAATGTCCGTTTCGTGCCGATCGGGCCAACCACGGGACCGCAACAGCCGATCGAGGCCGCGCGGGACAGGGCCCATCGACGGCTGGCCGCAATGGCCGCGACTTTCTGAGCGCTCGGAGCGTCGCCCCGTTTAGCGAGTCCCGATCTGCGCCGCGCCTTGCGCAGCCCCTGATCGGGCCTGACGGTAGACGTGCCCCGGCTCGGCCCACAGGAAGCCATTCGAGAACGGCACGCCCGGATAGGCCGCGGCAAGCCGGCGATTTCCACCCTCGACATCGTCGCGACCGTCCAGCACGTCGCGAAAAGCCTTGGCGACGACGACCATGTCGCAATCCTGCGGCGACAGGCGCAGTGATCCGACGTTGCTCTCGTGCAAGAGGCCGGCCTCACCCAGCAGATTGGCACAGGTGTGCGACAGCGTCTGCACGCCGTTGATGGTCAGGAAGTCTTGCTGCTCCAGCGTGTTGAGGAGAAGTCCATCCGGGTCCTTCTCGCAGACGAAGCGGCAATTGTCCTTGGTGAGCTTGTGAAGGCGCGCATGATAGCACCGCGCGGAGATGGCCAGCGGCACCCGGCCGAACGCGAACACTTCGATCGTGGCGTCGGGAACAGCCTTCGCGATCGTGGCCACCGAGGCCAGCGGCAATTCCGGCGGCAGGCAGATGCGCCTCGCCCCGCGTGCGGCGTGAAAGGCCGCGCTCGCTTCGTTGTAGATGTTGACGAACGGACCGATGGCGTGCGGCCGGCCTGCAAGCGCCCTGAGACAGGTCAGATCGTTGACCTCGACCACGGCGCCCTCGACCGCCGCGAGCTCCTCGGTCTGGCGGCGCTCGCGGCGCAGCGAGACCAGAATCAGCGAGCCCAGCAGCACCTGCTTGCCCGCGTTCTGCAGCCGTTCGACCACGGCCGGGATGTGATCTGCGAAGAACGGCGAGCGCTTCGAGCAGACGATCTCGCCGACGGACACGACGTCAACCGGCGCTTCATCGGCGATCCGGAAATAGAAGTCGCGCCAGCGTTCCGGCGCCCAATTGTACAGAACTGGACCGAGGCTGAGTTGCATCTTTCGGATCTCACATCGTCGAACGGATTAGCGCCAGGTCTTGCGATAGGCGCCAACCGTCGAGGCCTGCCCTTCGGTGAACGGCTTCAGGCTCGCAATGTCGGCCTCGCTGCCGGTCTCGAGCGCGGCGAGCGCCTGGCGGAAGTGGCGCACCACGCTCTCGACATAGGCACGGCCGCGCTGGCGGCCCTCGATCTTGAGCGCGGTCACGCCGGCATCGCGCATGCCTTTAAGCAACGCCGTGGCGTCCAGGCTGACCGGGTCCTCGAAAATATAGCCGGAGCCCTGGGAGGTCGAGAAGCGGCCCTTACACAGCGTCGGATAGCCCGCGGGCTCGCTCACGGCGAACCGGTTGATGGCGAAGCCACCGAGACTGGACTTCGTCCCCTCCGCGGTCTGTTCGTAGGTCACATGACTCGGCGGCGAACAGACGCCCTGCATGTTCGGCGACTTGCCGGTCGCATAGGACGACAGCGAGCAGCGCCCTTCGGCCATGACGCAGAGGCCGCCGAACACGAAGACCTCGGTCTCGCAGGCCGACTCCCGGGTGATCTCGGCGATCTCAGGCACGCTCAGGACACGCGGCAGCACGACGCGCCGCGCCCCGAAAGTCTCGGCGTAGAAGGCGATGGCATCGGGATTGGCGGCCGCAGCCTGAACCGAGACGTGCAGACGCTGGTTCGGATGGCGCCTTGCGGCATAGTCCATCAATCCGATGTCGGCGAGGATCAGCGCATCGGCCCCCGCACTCGCCGCATCGTCCACCGCGCGATGCCAGATGTCGACGGCGGAGGCGCGCGGAAAGGTGTTGATGGCCACCAGGATCTTCGCGCCGCGGCCATGCGCCAGCGCGATCCCCTTGCGCAGCTCGTCGCGGCTGAAGTTCAGCCCCGGAAAATTGCGCGCGTTGGTCTCGTCGTTGAAGCCGCAATAGATCGCATCGGCGCCGGCATCGATGGCGCTCTTCAACGCCGCCGGCGTGCCGGCAGGACAGATCAGCTCCATCATCTCGATTGCTCGCCATGGCCTGAGGAGCCGATCACGCGGCCACGGGCGGCTTCGAAGGCGCGCCTCGCTGGCGCGCCCAGCGGGCCAAACAGCGAGGACAGCTCTTCGGCCAGATCGAGCTGGGCGTCGTCGATCGCATTGCGCAGCGCCAGCACTGCCTCGACATCGCCCTCGACCACGAGCTCGCGCGAGAACATCAGGGCATCGCCATCGACCTTGCCTTCGAGCAGCGCCAGCAGATTGGCGAGCGAGGCCGAGATCCGCGCATCCAGACCTCGCGGCAAGTCGCGCACCACGGACAGGCGCGGCGGCCTGGCCTCGACCACGAAGGCGAACGGCAGATCGATCGGCTTGATACCGAACCGCGCGCGCGCGTGATCACCGAGCCGGTCGAATATTGCGGGGTTGCGCCGGTGGATCCCCTGCAGGACGCCGGCGAGAACGAGCTGCAGCGGCAGCAGAGGCAGGGGACGCATGGCCAATGCGACAAGGGGCGGAATCGTCGGCAACGGGCCGGGCGATGCGGCGGACGGATCATTCATGGCCCCACATCTGGACGGATTGCACGCCGCTGTATTTGAGCCGGAACAATGAAGACCGAAAACAACCCGGCTAGCTCTGATTTTTTGGGAGCTCGCCCAGTTGCAACGTGATGTGCCGCGCTTTCGCGACCTGTCCGACTTCCTGCGCTTCATCGAAAGCCGGGGGCAGTTGCGACGCATTCGCGAGAAGGTCTCCGTCGTCCACGAGATCACGGAGATCCACCGGCGTGTGCTCGGTGCGCACGGACCGGCATTATTGTTCGAGCAGCCCGTCAGGGCCGATGGCAACGCGTCGGAGATGCCGCTCCTCACCAACCTGTTTGGAACGGTCGAGCGGATCGCGTGGGGCATGGGCATCACGCCCAACCGTCTCGGAGAGCTCGGCGCGCTGATGGCCGAGCTCCGCGCGCCGCGACCACCGCACGGCATCAGGGATGCTTTCGAGAAGATCCCGCTTGCGCGCGCTGCGCTGGCGACGCGCCCGCGCACACGCGCGGCGGCCCCGGTGCAGGACTGCGTCGCGATGGGGCCCGACGTCGATCTTGCAAGATTGCCGGTCCAGATCTGCTGGCCCGGCGAGCCGGCACCGCTGATCACCTGGCCACTCGTGATCACCGTGCCGCCGGAATCCGCGACGGCGGACCAGGAGGAGAATGTCGGCGTCTACCGCATGCAGGTGCTCGGCCCTGACCGCGCCATCATCCGCTGGCTCGCGCATCGCGGCGGCGCCCGGCATCACCAGCAATGGAAGGCGATCGGGCGTGACATGCCGGTCGCGATCGTCATCGGCGCCGATCCGGCCACGATCCTTGCCGCGGTGCTGCCGCTGCCCGAGACGCTGTCCGAGCTGCGCTTCTCGGGCATCCTGCGCGGCGAGCGGCCTGACCTCGCGCCATGCCTCACCGTCCCGCTCGCGATCCCGGCCGAGGCCGAAATCGTCATTGAGGGCTTCGTCTCCGCGACCGAAACCGCGCCCGAAGGACCCTATGGCGATCACACCGGGTACTATAATTCCGTCGAACAGTTTCCGGTGATGCGCGTGACGGCGATCACCAGCCGGCGTCAGCCGGTCTATCTCTCGACCTTCACGGGCCGGCCCCCGGACGAGCCGTCGCGGATCGGCGAGGCGCTCAACCAGCTGTTCGTGCCGTTGATCCGGCAGCAATTCCCTGAGGTGACCGACTGCTGGCTGCCGCCGGAGGCCTGCTCCTACCGCATCGCGATTGCGGCCATTAAAAAGCGCTATCCCGGCCAGGCGCGGCGGCTGATGCTCGGCCTGTGGTCGATGCTTCCGCAGTTCAGCTACACCAAGCTGCTGATCGTGGTCGACGACGACATCGACATCCGCGACTGGCGTGCCGTGATGTGGGCGGTCTCGACGCGCAGCGATTCCTCGCGCGATCTCGTGACACTCACCGACACGCCGATCGACTATCTCGACTTTGCCTCGCCGAAATCAGGGCTCGGCGGCAAGCTCGGCATCGACGCCACCACGAAGATTCCGCCGGAGACGGATCGGGAATGGGGCGTTCCGCTGGCCATGGATCCCGCCGTGGTCGCGCGTGTCGATGCGATGTGGGCGAACCTCGGCCTGTCCGGCATGCCGGCACCGGTCCTCACATGAGCGGGCGGCAAGGCATCATCGTCGGCATCAGCGGCGCCTCGGGCGCCGCGATCGGCTTGCGCATCGTCGAGCTGCTGGCCGATGATCCAAACTACGCGGTTCATCTCGTGGTTTCGCCCGCGGCAGAGCGTACGCTGAGCGAAGAAGTGGGGAGCGATGCGCTCGCGCGGCTGCGCGCCCTCGCCTTCCGCCACTATCTTCATTCCGACATCGGCGCCGCGATCGCCAGCGGCTCGTATCCGGTCGCGGGCATGATCGTGGCACCGTGCTCGATCCGCACGCTCTCGGCCATCGCCTGGGGGCAGCTCGACAACCTTCTGACGCGCGCGGCCGACGTGCAGCTCAAGGAACGGCGCCGGCTGGTGTTGCTGGTCCGCGAGAGCCCGCTCCATCTCGGCCATCTCAGAGCGATGCTGCAAGCGACCGAGATCGGCGCGATCATCGCCCCGCCGATGCCGGCCTTCTATCTGAAACCACAGTCGCTGGATGAGGTGATCGACCAGATCGCCGCCCGGGCGATCAACCTGCTCGACCTGGCAAAGCTTCGCGCACCCGCAAGGACCTGGTCCGGCCCGGGCGGCGAAGGCGTCTAGCCGGCCGCCTCGCCGGATCAGTTCACCTCAGCAAAACCGAGCGACGCCTTGACGCCTGGCGAGATCATCCAGGGCTGCCAGGGCGGCTCGAACGTCATGGTGACGTCGACCGATTCCACGCCAGGAACCAGGCACGCGCTGTTGGCGACGCCCTCCTTGAGAAAGGATGCGGCGGGACAACCCGGCGTCGTCGCCGTCATGGTGATGTGCGCGGCGCCGTCGTCGATCGACACGTCATAGACGAAGCCGAGGTCGACGATGTTGTGCCCGAGCTCCGGATCGATCACGACCTTCAGCGCCTGCCTTATCTGAGCCACGAGATCGTCGTCGTTGATCGTCATGCGCAAACCCTCACGGTCAGTTGATAGGTGTCGTTCTGCGGTGTGAAGCCGCCGCGCCATTGATGGCCGCGCTTGGTCAGCTCCCGAAACAGGAAGACCGGTTCACGACTGAGCAAGGCGAAGAGGGTCTGCCCGGGGGCGAGCCGCTCCATTGCAGCCAGAATCCGGACCATCGGCTCCGGTGGATCGAGGTCGCGGTTGTCGAGATGAACCGCGGGCTCCGGCCAATCGCCACCACTCGCCGCCGCGGGCGCCGGTTCAGCCGCATCGGACGAGCCGTCGTCCGGCAGAAACCGGATCTCCCATTCGCCGCCTTCGAGCTCGGCCTCCCGATGCGCAAAGCCCTTGCTCGCCATGACGTCGAACAGGGGAACCGGTTTGAAGGGGGCATAGAGCCGCAGCCCCTCCCCGGGCTCGAGCCGCTCGAGCGCGGCCATGATGATCGAGAACGGCTCGCCGCCTGCACGCAGGATCGGCCGGACATCGACGTCGATGAATTGGGTCATTGCAGTCTCCTTTCAGTTTCGCGAGACCAACAGATGGGGCACGACTGCTCCCGTCGGCAGGCGCAGCGGCTCCGACACGTCCGCAAGCCGCCTTGCCCTGATGAGCTCCTCGCCCAGGCCGAGCGTCGCAAGCGTCACGACCGCGACGGCGACGCGGAAACCGGGTGCCTCGTCGACCAGGAGCATCAACGTTGCCGCCCAGCTTCCGGCAAAGAACAGCACGAACCATTTCAACGCGCGGCGCTCGTCAACGAGATCCTGCACGCGGGGCGTCGGCACTCTGCCCATCACCGGACCGTAGGTCTCGAGCCAGGTCAGGAACGGGACGATCTTGTAGAGATTGGCGAGCACGAGGCCAGTGAGCCAGCCGAACGCGACCAGGAACGCGAGCGCGCCGACATGCGACTGGAGAGAACCGGTCGTAAGGAACACGGCGCCGAGGATTGCGACTGCGACGAGGCTCGCCAGCGCAACGAGGCTCATGCGCGTGTTGAGCTCGAGCGCGCGACGCTTGCGGGCTCTGTAGAGGCCGAGCATATCGCGGCCGTAGGCGATTAGCGACAGCAGCGCCGCGGCTCCTGCCAGCAGAAGCGCCAAATTCACCCCGGTCGCACGCCAGAGTGCGAGCACCCCGCCGACAGCTCCGGCGGCCAGCGCGGCAATGCCGGCAAGCCAGGCCAGCCGGCCCAGCCGCGCGTCGCTGTCGGGCGCGAGCATGAACATCGCCAGCAGGCGATAGCTGACCCCCATGGCCGTGAAGGTCAGCCATCCACCAATCCCGGCAATGGCGTGGATCGGAACGCCCGATACCAGCAGGTCCGGCCATTGCGCGCCGATAGCGGTTCCGGACAGCACCAGAGAGAACATGCCGCCGAATGCCGCCGTGACGCAGATGCAGCCCAGCCCGGCTGCGACGAAGCGCGCCGGCCCCGGCAGCGGACGGGCCGACCAGAGCGTCATGCCGAGATTGGCAACGACCAACGCGAAGCCGGCAATCAGCAGGCTCGCGCCGACCGGAAGCAGCCGGGGCGACCCGTTGAAGTGCCCGCCAAGCGTCAGGAAGCCCGCGAGCAGGATGGTCAGCCCAAGCGTCAGCAGCGCCAGAGCCGGCAGTGTCCAGCGCTCCGCATAGAGCGGCCTTGCGGCCAGCACCGGCACGAACTGGAACAGCGCGCCACACAGGACCGTGCTCAACCAGCCAATGCTAACCATGTGCACGATGACGAGCGTGTCCGGCCCGCCGATGTCGTGGTTCGGAAAGCCGAACCCGGCGACAACAAGCACTTCCGCGAGCAGCAGCCATACGATTGCGACCGCGAAGTAGCTGATGGCCCATTTACAGAGGCTGGTTCCAATCACGGCTGCTTCCCATCGCGTGCAACACGAAACCCCGTGTCAGCACCCGAAAAGGTAAGCGGTTGCAGTCACGACCACTTTGTCGAGGCGCAAACTCCGGCGCCTTTCGCGACTGCCGACGTCAGCATCTGTTCAGGGCAAGACCAACTTCTTGCGGATCGCGTAGCGGACGAGCTCAGCGGTGGACGACATCCTGAGCTTGCGCATGGCCGAGGCGCGATGGGTCTCGACGGTCTTCACACTCAGTTTCAGGATGGAGCTGATCGACCTGTTGGTATGCCCCTCCGCGATCAGCTGGACCACGCTCTGCTCGCGTGAAGTCAGCAGCATGTCGGCCCGATTCTCCTTGTTGCCCTGGTAGTCGTGCAGCAGCCTCTCCAGCAGGATGCTGGTGAAGTAGGGCCTGCCGTCGAGCAGGGCCTCGATGGCGGAGATGAGGTGCTTGCGCGCGTCTGACTTGAACAGAAAGCCGCGCACCCCGGCCAGAATGGCTTCGGTCAGAAGCTCTTCGCTCTCGTGCATGGTCAGGATCAGGACCTGCGCGCCAAGGTGGAGTGCCTTGAGGCGACGACTGACCTCCAACCCGTTCATGACCGGCATGGAGTAGTCAACGATCACGATGTCCGGCCTGGTCTCGAGCGCCAGCGCGACCGCCTGCTCGCCATCGGTCGCCACGCCGCTCACGATCCAGCTGGAATGCGCTTCGATGATTGCACGCAGCCCGGAACGCACAACTTCATGATCATCCGCAATCAAGATGCGTTTCACCGTGTCGTTCCCGTTGGCCGACCCTTGCGCTTCCGGGCCGATACCGGCAGCAAACCGGCAGCACAGTCGAACGATCATAGGGAGCGTGGCTGGAATCGTTATCCCACAAAACCCTGATATCTCCCGGCGAAGGTACCGACGCCCGTATTGCTCGCTAATATCGCCGTTTCACGCCTCGACCAGCCCGGTCCGAACGGCGTACCGGACCAGCCCCGCCGTCGAGTTCACCTCCAGCTTGCGCATCGCTGCTGCCCGATGGGCCTCGGTGGTCTTGACGCTGAGGTCGAGGATCGCACTGATGCCCTTGTTGCTGTATCCCTCCGCGACCAGCTTGACGACCAGTTGCTCGCGGGCCGTGAGTTCGTGATGCCGCTCGCCGTTGGTCCGCGGCGCATGGTCGAGTTCGGTCTTCCGGGGCCAGAACGGCCGGTGCAGCAACAAGGCTTCGACAGCTGCGACAAGCAGCTTGTTGGCGTCGGACTTCACCAGGAATGCACGCGCCCCCGCCTCGAATGCTTGCTGGGCAAGCAAGCCCGAATTGTGCACCGTGAAGATCAGCACCTCAGTCTGCAGCGGATACTCTCTGATCCGCCGCGCCACCTCGACACCGGTCATGCGCGGCATCGAGAAGTCGACGATGGCGACATGGGGCCGGCTTTCGATCGCGGCTGCTACCGCCATGCCGCCGTCATTCACCTCGGCGACCACCTCCCAATCCACCCGTTGCTCGAGCACCGCCCGCAAGCCCGACCGTACCGCCTCATGATCGTCCGCGATGAGAATTCGCTTCATGGCAGAGCACTCCGAATCCGCATCGGCGATGGGCCGTGACCCCGGCCCGCCGCCCCGCAGTTAGTGTTTTTTCGCTGATTGTGCGCCTGCGCGGGCCCTTGCATTTGTCGTGGCCCCGCGGCGATTGGCCCTGTTCGCCGAGGGAGCATACGGAAATACTGCACACAGCACCGTGCCGGCATGCCGGGGCGCGCGACTGGATTGGATATCGAGCGTACCCCCGATCTCGTGCAGCCGTGCTTGCATCGCCGGAATTCCGACACCAACAGAGACCGCGCTCCTGCCGAAACCCGGCGGGAGCCCACGTCCATTGTCGCTGAGCGTCAGGTGAAACCGGCCGTCCGCGGTGTCGATAACGATGGCCACCTCGGTCGCGTTCGCATGACGGAAGACGTTCGTCAGCGCTTCCTGGACGACCCGTAGCAACGTTCGTTTCGTCTCGTAAGGCAACCGATCCACATCCGGCACGATGTTGACACTCGCGCGCAACGACGTGCGCGCCGCAAATCCCTCCGCGTACCGCTCGATCGCAGCCTTCAGGCCCTCACCGGCGAGGTTCCGGGGATGCAGCAGATAGGCAAAGGCGCGGATTTCCCGGAGGGCTTCATCGATCGATGCATCGATTTCGTCGCAGAGCCGCTCGGCCAAATCCGGTTCGCCGATGCTGCTTCGGATCCGCATGAGACCGAGACTCGCGGCAATCAGGTGCTGGCAGGTCGAATCGTGGAGATCGGACGCTATCCGCTGCTGGATGCCTTCCTGGATCGATACCAGGCCGAGGTTCACGTCAAGCCCGTTGCCCTGTCCGACCCCGCTCTCGAACGCGCGGCTGCGCAGGGCGCGGTGGCTGCCGATCAAGCGAACCGCACCACCACACGAAGATTGAACGACCGGAGTTACTACCGTTTCGACGTTCCGGGGCGAGCCGCCGAACGCGAGACGCTGCCGGATCCTGATTTCCGCTCCTTCCGCAACGCACGCCCCCAGCGCCTGGCAGACGATTCTAGCGTCGTCTGCGTTCATGCAATCGAACACATCCATGTCGTAAACGTCCTCCGGCGAGAGACCGAGCCGGGACCCGAACTCCGGATTGATCGCCTCATAGACGAAGCGCCCTTCAGGAGACGGGCGCACGACGAAGAGGAGATCAGTCGAAAACGTCCAATAGAGCGCTTCGATCGATTGTTCCGAACCTGTCCGCAGCCAGTTCCCGAGGCCGGTTCGATGCGACTCGCTGGCGGGGGAGACATGTACCTTCACGATACGCACTCACTCTTCTCCGGCGACATCGCGACGCTGACAACAGCATCACCTGTGTCCGCTCGCCTGTTCGGGGACATGTCCCCTCGCCGGCCCGCGGCGCCTTGGAGCCGATCCAATTATACACCTTGGAATCGCCCCACAACAAGAGGTAGCATTTCCTTAGGATTAAAATCTCGAATTCGCGAGGCGGCGTCTGCGCGGCGAAGCAGTTCGTGTCCTGCGCAAGCGCTCGAATTTGGCGCAACAGAGATTAAAAATGCGGAATTCCGAGACAGCGAACTCCCGCGCCGATAGGCGGCCATGCCTACCAACGTAGCGAGGCGCTAGCGGCTGCCGCCACCATTTGCGCCGGACCTCCTCCTGCGTTCCGTCCTTGCTTTCGGAGCCGTCGGAGGTGGCGCAATCTGCAGGGGATGCGATGGCAGCGTCAAACGGTTCGTCGCAGCATCGTCCCGAAGCGCATCGGTATCAAGACGCTGGCTTCGATCGACGGCATCGCGTGGATCGGCGGCGGCAAGGGATACCGCCGCTATGCCCACAACAATGCCGATCAACAGCGACAAGCCTCTTGCGTGCATCGATCGGATACCTCTCAGAATGCGAAATCCAGACGAGGGCCGATGCGAACGTCCCTGTATCGCCGTAGCGGTACGTTCGACGTTCGAGCCTCGTACAGCACGGTCGTCGTGAGCGACACATTGCTCGCAAAATTATACTTCAGGCCGACGTCTGCCGAATAGAGCTGATCGCGCCGCCCGCTATTGAGCCCATCGGTGAACCAGTAAGCCTCGAACAGTGGCGTGCTGACAATCGACCATTTGGAATCGAGCTTGACCTCGATACCGAGCACGGCGTCGAAGCGCCAGCGGCGCGCCTCCGCCAGGTCGGAAAATCGATAGGTCAGGAGCAGCAACGGCGAAAACGTCGCGTTGTCGAAGCGGAAGTCACGCGCAACCGAGCCCATCACATCGTTCGAGGTGAAGGCCAGGTCGCGGTAGATACCGTCAAAATCGTAGCGATGCTCGTAAATGGCGGAGAAACGCCAGCCGTCCCAGTTTTGGGTCAGGCGCCCGCCCATCCGCGCGACGGCAAAGTTGCCGTCCTTCTCACGCGAAAACGCTTCATATTGCGCGCGTGCATAGAGGCGGTACGACAGGTCATTGCTGAGGTTCCCGTCCAGCCGGACGCTCACGTCGGGCACGTAGTAAACATCCGACTTGCGGTTGTCCCGGGTAAACAGGGCGTTGTCGGTGAAGGTGGGCGCGATGGAACCGACGACGCTCCAGGATGGTGCGGAGGTGTACGGTACAGGGGCCGCGATCGTCTTGAACTCGGTGACATCAAGGTCGGCTGCACCTGCGGTGCTTGCGCCGAACAGACCAAAGATCGGCAGAAGAATTCTGGACCTTCGCATGGCGTCCCTCGATGGCTGTCGCGTGCATCGGGATTCGCGTCAGGCTGCGACACGATTGTGGCGTGTTAATGTTATTCGATTAAATCATGGGTTGATGAGATCGATCATCGTTTCGCAAACAGCCGCAAGGGCCGCTGCTGCGGGCCTAATAGTCGACTGCGTCCCTGATGATCGGACAGGTCATGCAATGACCGCCGCCGCGACCACGTCCGAGTTCCGCACCAACGATGGTGATGACCTCGATGCCCTCCTTGCGCAGCAGCGTGTTGGTGTAGGTGTTGCGGTCATAGGCAAACACGACGCCCGGGGATGCGCAGACGAGATTGGCGCCGCTATCCCACTGGGTTCGCTCGCGCATATAGGCATTTCCGCCTGTCTCGACCACGCGCAGCTTCTTCAGCCCAAGCGCCTCTGCGACGACCTCGACGAAGGGCTTTTCATCCTTGCGCAGTTCGACGCCTGCGGAGCTGTCGGCCGGACGGTAGGAAAATGCCGCGATATTGTTGACGATGTCCGGATAAAGCAGCACGCAATCGCGATCGGCGAACGTGAAGACCGTATCCAGATGCATCGCCGCTCGGAGCTTGGGCATGGCAGCCACGATCACGCGCTCGGCCGCCTTCTTCTTGAACAGGGCGGCGGCGAGCTGGCTGATGGCCTGCCGCGAGGTGCGCTCGCTCAATCCGATCAGCACGTTGCCCTTTCCGATCGGCATCACGTCGCCGCCCTCGAGCGTCGCAAGACCGTGATCCTGTGTCGGATCGCCCCACCAGACATTGACCTTGCCGGCGAAATCCGGATGGAACTTATAGATCGCGGCGGCGAGGATAGGCTCTTCGTGGCGCGCCGGCCAGAACAGCGAATTCAGCGTAACCCCTCCGTAGATCCAGCAGGTCGTATCGCGCGTGTACAGGGTGTTGGGAAGCGGCGGCAGGAGATACTCGGTCATGCCGGCCGCTTCCCGGATGAGCCTGAGCGTCTCGCCGCCGCGGGCTTCCGGAAAGTCCTGGGTCGACAATCCGCCGATCAACGTCTCCGCCAGCTCGCGCGGCTTGAGACTTTCCAAATAGCCGCGCAGCTCGTCGATCAGGCCGAGGCCGACCTGATTGGGGATTACCTGGTTGTCGAGAATCCACGTCCTCGCCTCCGGAATGGCGACCGTGTCGGCGAGGAGATTGTGCATCTCGACGACTTCGATACCGCGGTCACGCATCTTCTGCACGAAATCGAAATGATCGCGCTTGGCATTGTCGACCCATAGGACGTCGTCGAACAGCAAGGTGTCGCAGTTCGTCGGCGTCAGACGTTGATGAGCCCGCCCCGGCGAACAGACCAGCACCTTGCGCAGCTGGCCGACTTCCGAATGAACACCGAAGGAAATCCCTGCATCCGATGTCTGCTTTGTCATGGGGCCTATCTCCGGAACCGCTCCGTTCAGATCGTGATGTAGCCGGTGGCCAGGCCATGAATGCCGATGACCGCGCCGATCGCAACGACAATGAAGATGATCCACTCGACGAAGGTGAAGACTCTCGCCTTTTGCTCGAGGCGTGCCCACAAATACAGTGCCGTGCCGGGCGCGTAGAGGATGGCCGACAGCAGCAGATATTTCATTCCGGCCGCATAGATCAGGAAGAGCGTGTAGATCAGCGCAATTCCGGTAAAGACCAGCCCGCTTCGACGCTCGTCCGGACGCTTCTCATAGGTCTCGCCCCGCTTGACCAGCAGGAGCCCGTAGGCCGCGACCAGGAAAAACGGGATCAAATTCATGACGCTCGTCAGATTGAGCATCAGCGAGAAGGCGTCCCGCGACCAGTAGGTGCTGATGACGAAGAGCTGGACGACGATGTTGGTCAGCCACAGCGCCGCCGCCGGGACCTTGTTCTCGTTCTCGGTGCCGAACAGGGCCGGCATATCCCTGGTGCGGCCCGCGGCCGAAAGAACTTCGGTGCAAATCAAGCTCCAGGCGAGATACGCCCCGAGCACCGAAACCAGAAGTCCGATGCTGACGAAGACCGCGCCCCAATGTCCCACCACGGCCTCCAGCACCGCTGCCATGGACGGCTGACGCATGTCGGCGATGTCGGGACGCGGCAGCACGGCGTAGGGCAGCATGGTGACGAGCACCATCAGGCTGGTCACCATCACAAAGCCGATGATCGTCGCCGCGCCGACATGGGATCGCTCCTTGGCATAGCGGGAATAGACGCTGGCGCCCTCGATCCCGAGGAACACGAACACCGTGACCAGCATGGTCGCGCGGATCTGCTCGAAGAGGCCCTTGTCCGGCATGCCCTCGCCGCCCCAGAAATTGTCGCGGAACTGGTCGGCCTTGAAGGCGAAGATCAGGATGACGATAAAGACCAGGATCGGCACGATCTTGGCGATGGTCACGATGGTGTTGATCGCGGCGGCCTGTTGCACGCCACGCAGGATCATGAAGTGGAAAAGCCAGATCCCGATCGAGGCAACGATGATCGCGATGACGGTATTGCCGTCACCAAACACAGGAAAGAACGCGCCCAAGGTCGACTTGATCAGGACCCAATACGACACGTTGCCAATGCAGCTTCCCATCCAATATCCAAGCGCCGACAAGAAGCCGGGATAATCGCCGAAACCTGCTTTCGCATAGGCGTAGACACCAGCATCGAGTTCAGGCTTTCGCTCCGCCAACGACTGAAACACGCGCGCCAGCGTGTACATGCCACCGCCGGCGATGCACCAGGCTAAGATGGCGCCGAATGGACCGGTTGCGATGCCGAATGTGCGCGGCAGTGAGAAGATGCCGGAACCGACCATGGAGCCGACCACCATGGCCGTCAGAGCAAATAGCGAGAGCTTCTGGATCGACGGCGTCGCGCTCATGTGAAAGCCTCGGACCGCGAGGGATGGTCGGCGCGGCGGCCGCTTCGCTCGCTGCGACCCGGACGATGCGCCGTGGGGCACGCATGGCCAATCAGGTGATTACCTAGTCGAGGTCCGGGATTACCCTCACCGCCCACGCGCTCTCAGGCCGCGGACGAAGAGCCGGACGCTTCGGCCTGCTCCTTCCCGTCGAACCAGGCGACATACAGTGTCGGCAGGAAGACCAGGGTCAGACCGGTCGCAACCAGCAGGCCGCCCATGATCGCAAAGGCCATTGGCCCCCAGAACACCGTCGGAGCAATCGGGATCATGCCGAGAACGGTGGAGATGGCCGTCAGCATGATTGGACGAAAGCGGGAACTGCTGGCGTCCACCGCGGCCAGCCAGGGCCCCTTCCCCAGTGAACGCTCCGCCTCGATCTGACCGATCAGGATGACCGCGTTCTTGCTGATCATGCCGAGCAGCGCAAGCACACCGAGAATGGCGACGAAGCCCAACGGCCGGCCCGACAACAGCAGCGCTGCGACGACGCCGATCAGACCGAGCGGCGCAACACTGACGACCATCAACAATCGCGGAAAGCTCTGCAACTGGGCCATCAGGACCGTGAACATGACGAACAGCATCACAGGCACCACCGCCATGACGGACGCCTGCGAATTCCGGCTTTCCTCCACCGTGCCGCCGACCACGACGCGGTATGAAGCCGGCAGCGCCGCCTTCAGCTTTGCCATGGCCGCGGCCTGCCTGTTGACGACCGTCTCCGGCAGCACGCGGTCGGCAATGGCGGCCCGAACCGTGAGCGTGTGCACGCGATCTCGTCGCCAGATCAGAGGAAACTCCTGATCATACTCGAACGATGCAAACTGGCTCAGTGGAACGGTTCGCCCGCCCGCGATCGGCATCTGCAACGTGCGCAAGCTCGCCAGCGAGACGCGCTGTTCGTCGGTTGCGCGGACCACCACATCGACCAGGTAGATATCGTCCCGCACCTGCGTGACCGGCGTGCCGGATATCACGGTGTTCAGAACGGTGGAAATCGTCTGCGAACTGAGGCCGAGAAGGCGGGCCTCGTCCTGGTTGACGCGAATCCGCACCTGGCGATCGGGCTCCATCCAGTCGAAATTCACGCTCTTGGCGGCCGGATCGGCCCCGACGATCCGTGCGACCTCGAGCGCGATGTCGCGCACCCGCTCGACGTCCGGACCGCTGACGCGATACTGCAGTGGCCATCCGACCGGGGGACCGAGGCCGAGCGGAGACACCGACGAGATCGCGTTCGGAAACTCGTCGGCGAGGAATCGTTCCAGCTTGCCGTGGAGCCGCTCACGCGCCCCCATGTCTCTGGCGACGACGACCGCCTGCGTGAAGAAGTCGTTCGGCAATTCGACGCTGAGCGGCAGATAGAACCGGATCGCACCGCGCCCGACATTGGTGCTCCAATGCGCGACATCGGGATCGCCCGTGAGCATCTTGTCCAGACGCTTTGCCGCGGTTTCGCTGGCAAAAATCGATGCATTCTGCGGCAGGCTGAGATCGACCAGCAGTTCCGGCCGATCGGAGGACGGAAAGAACTGTTGCGGAACGAGCGGCAGCGCGAGCACGGAGGCGGCGAACAGCGCGGCCGTCCCACCGAGGGTCAACCACTTGGCGCGGATCGCCGATATCAGGAATCGTCGATACAGCCGGAACACCCGTCCGGGAGTCGTAGCGCCCTTCTGCGTTGGCGGGACAAGGATGGCAACGCCGAGCAGTGGCGCGAAGATCACCGCGACGAACCAGGACGCCAGCAGCGCGATCGCGACCACTGCGAACAGCGAGAACGTGTATTCGCTCGCGGCGCTGGCGGCAAAGCCGACTGGAATGAAGCCCGCGATTGTCACGAGCGTCCCCGCAAGCATGGCAAGCGCGTGGGTCCGAAACGCGTAGCTGGCGGCCTCGACCTTGCTGTCGCCCAACGCCAGGCGAATGAGCGTGGCGTCCGTTGTCGTCATGGCGTCATCGACCAGCAGGGCAAGCGCAATGATCAGGGCTCCGAGCGATATGCGCTGCATGTCGATCTGAAGGACCGCCATGACCGGGAACACGATCGCAAGCGTGAGCGGGATCGCCAGCGCGATGATCAGGCCCGGACGAACGCCGAGGCTGATGAAGCTCACGACCAGAATGATGGCGATCGCCTGCAACAACGAGGTCATGAACTCGCCGACCGCCTTGCCCACGACGACGGCCTGGTCGGCCACCAGGCTCGGCTCGATCCCGATCGGCAGATCAGCGGTGATCCGCACCATCTCCGCCTTGACGTTCCTGCCCAGCGCGAGGATGTCGCCGCCATCGCGCATGGCAATGGCAAGCCCAATCGCCGGACGGCCATTGATCCGGAACAGTGGCTGGGGTGGATCGGCGTAACCCCGCCGCACCATCGCAAGGTCGCTCAGGCGCAGCATGCGACCGCCGGCGGCGAAGTTGATATCGGCAATGTCCTGCTCGGACAGGAAGCTGCCCGACACCCGCAGCGATATCCGCTCCGTGCCGGTCTGAATCGTTCCCGCCGGCATCACGATGTTCTGCGCCCGCAACGCCGCGATCAGGGCCGTGCGATCGACGCCGAGATTTGCAAGCTCCTGCTTGGAGAACTCGACGAAGATCACTTCCTCCTGTGCGCCCAGCAGCTCGATCTTCGCGACATCCGGTACAGCCAGGAGCTGCGAACGGATCGCCTCGACCCGGTCACGCAGCTCGCGTTGCGCAAAGCCGTCGCTGGTGAAGCCGTAGACGATGCCAAAGGTGTCGCCGAAATCGTCGTCGAAGAACGGCCCGACGACACCGGCAGGCAGCGTATGGCGAATGTCGCCGATCGTCTTCCGTACGTGGTACCAGGTATCGGAGACATCCCGCGCATTGGCGCTTCCCTTGAGGTTCACGAAGATGGTCGTGAGGCCCGGCCGGGTGAAGCTGCGCAGGAAATCCAGATGCGGGGTCTCCTGCAATTGGCGCTCGAGGCGCTCCGTCAGCTGCTTCATCGTCTCGTCGGCCGTCGCCCCTGGCCAGACGGCATGAACGACCATGGTCCGGATCGTGAAGGCGGGATCCTCGTTCCGGCCCAGCCGGAAATATGACAGGACGCCGGCGGCCACCGCTATCAGCATGAGGTAGACGACCAGCGAGCGTCGCCCCAGTGCCCATTCCGAAAGGTTGAATCCACTCATCGCCCCGACCCGAGCACGCGCACCTTCTGGCCTGGATGAAGTGCCTGAACGCCTGCAGTCACGACGATCTCGCCGGCATCAAGCCCTTGCGCGACGATCACCTGCGCCTGGTCGAACCGCAGCACGTCGACGTTCCGCGCTGAGACCGTATTGGCCGAGGGATCGAGGACCCAGACGGCCGGCTGTTGATTCATCCTGGTCAGCGCGGTTGCGGGAATGCCGATCATCGGTCCGGAGCTCGCCTCGGCGCGCCCGACCACGGTCGCCCCGAGCCGCATCGCAGCCGGCGGATCGGTAAGGCCCACCTTGACCTCGAAGGTCCGCGTGACCGGGTTGGCCTGGGCGGCGACCTGCCGGACGCGCCCTTGCGCTGTCACTGCCGGATCGTCCGTGAGCGCGACCGTGACCTGCAGATCGGCAGGCGCCGCTCTCACCAGTTGGGCGGGCACATCGAAGATCGCATCGCGACCGTCCTGGCGAGCGATCTTCGCGATCGTCTGTCCGGCCTGGACGACCTCGCCGGCGGCGGGGCCGGTTTCGGTGACCTTGCCCGGCGCATCGGCGCGCAGCTCGGTAAAGCCGACTTGATCGTGGGCGGCGCTCAACTGGGCTTCGGCCATATCGAGCTGCGATTGGGCGGTCTGCTGCGCCTGCGTCGCGGCTTCGAAGTTGGCGCGGGTGGTCCAGCCCTGCGCCAGCAGCGTCTGCTGACGCTCGAAATGATTGCGGGCCTGAATGAGCTGGCCTTGCGCAGCAGCAAGCGCCGCCTGCGCCTGGCGTAGCGCGTTCGCTTCGTTCTGCGATTCCAGTTGCGCCAGAAGCTGGCCGGCCTGGACGCGATCACCAAGCCGGGTGCTGTTCGAAAGCAGCCGCCCGCCGATTCGAAATGCAATGCTTACCTCGTCCTCCGCCTCGATGCGCCCGGTGAACGTGAACGGCGTCAGCTGCTCGCGCTTCTCGACGGTGGTCGTGCGAACCGGACGTGGCGCCGGGGACGTATCCTCCACCGGGTCCCTTTCACAAGCGGCAACCAGCAGCGTGGCGACCGCTGCGACAAGCGCGATATTCAGCGGCCGCATCGGCATGACATGATCATCGGTCAACTGCTCCACCGACGATCTTGTCGATAGATCATCTCCCTTCCATCGGTAAATCTACTGAGCGATCACCGATGCAATCGTGGTCCGGAGAACCTTCCGGCAGCGGTCAGAAGATTCCCAGGGCAACGTCAGGCAATCACCCGATACCGGGGACGCCGCAAGCGGTGCATTAAGGCTGCACCTGCTCCCGCCGCGGCGCTCTCGCCAAAGCAGCAGGTGGCAAGGGAACCGGCCGCTCAGGCTCCGAATGATTCACACGACCTTAGGAGGATCGACATGAGAAAGCTGGCTTTGCTGTCCGCCGCCATCTTCATTGCGCTCAGCGCGATGGGCCCGTCGACGCCCGTACAAGCGCAGGATCTGGCATGGTGCTCGAAGATCAAGGGAATGCTCAACTGCATGTATGAGACCCGTTCCCAATGCCGCGCATCGGTGAGCGGACGGCAGGGCACCTGCGTGCAAAATCGCCGCCGCTGACGGCAGCGCTCAGTCCGATATCGGCCGGGCGGCGTAAATGACGCGCTGTTGGTTGTCGTACGCCACCCGGATTCGGCCTGAATGCCGCAACCGTCCCTGCCCCATCGGGACATTCCTCCGCCAACGTCCGGGGTTTCCTCCAATCGCGGCAGGTCTCCTTGCACGGTAGCTTCGACTGCTCCGGTTCGCATTTGGATCAACGGGAGGTGTCAATGTCCGATCTTGTCGCGATCGTGTATCCGTCGGAAGCAAAGGCAGAAGAAGTGCGCCAGCAGCTATTCAAGCTGCAGAAGGAATATCTGATCACAATCAGCGACGCCGTGATTGCCGTGAAGACGGACGCGGGCGGCATCAAGCTCAATCAACTCGTCAATACCACTGCGATGGGCGCAATGACGGGAAGCTTCTGGGGCCTTCTCATCGGCGTCCTGTTCCTGAACCCAATCCTCGGAGTCGCGGTGGGCGCCGCGTCCGGCGCGCTCGGCGGCGCGCTCTCGGACTTCGGCATCGACGACGCCTTCATGAAGAGCTTGTCGACCAGCCTCCAGCCCGGCAACGCGGCCTTGTTCGTCCTGATCAAGCACATGACGGCGGACAAGGTGATCAACGAGATCAAGAGCGCCGGCGGCGTCGTGCTCAAGACGTCACTCGACGAGACGAAGGAAAAACTCCTCCGCGATGCGCTGACGAGTGCAGTAGAGCGGCCGGCGGCCTGAAGCCGCCGTTCCTCCCTGTCTCAGCGCCGGCCGCCCGCAAGCCGCAGCAGCATCATGAAGAGGTTGATGAAGTTCAGATAGAGCGACAGCGCCGCGATGACCGACTTGCGACCCGCAGCGGTATGGTCATCCGCGCTGTCGTACATCGCCTTGATACGCTGCGTGTCGTAGGCCGTAAGCCCGGCAAATACGCCGACGCCAACGATCGAGATCAGCCAGTCAAGTGCGCTCGAGGACAGAAAGATGTTGATCAGGCTTGCGATGATGACGCCGATCAACCCCATGAACAGGAACGTGCCCAGCCCGGAGAGATCGCGTCGCGTCGTATACCCGAAGGCGCTGAGCGCTCCGAAACTCGCGGCCGCAATGAAGAAGACCCGGGCAATCGACGAGTTCGTGTAGATGTGGAACAACGTCGAGAGCGATACGCCGACCAAGGCGGCGTAGAGGAAGAACAGCAGCCGCGCCGTCGACACGGACAGCGTATTGATGCGCGAGCCGATGAAGAAAACCAGCCCCAGCGGCGCCAGAATGAAGACCCACATCAATGGGCTCTGCAGCAGCGCCGGGCCGGTGAGCTGATAGGTCAGCCAGGCCACGACGGCGGTCAAGCCGACGCCCGCGGCCATGTGTGCGTAGATGCGCAGCATGTATTCATGCAGGCCAGCGTCCACCGCAGACGCGCCGCCAGCCGGCTCTGCCGCAGTCAGGTTCTGATCGAAATTTGACACATCCGCCTCCTCTGGACTTCGCCGGGGAGACGACGCTAATCCTCGGGCTTCCGGAACGGCATCGGACAATCACCCGAATGCCGCCCGTGGAAATTACCCTCTGTCGCAGGCATCGCAGGGATGCCGCACATTACCGATGCGAGAACTTGGAACGACGTCTAAGCCCTTTGGCGTATGCTCCTTACGGCTTTGTCACTTGGAAGCCGGCGCGGGTCGCGATCTAACCCATGCCATGCGCTTCTTCTTTCACATCGCCGACAGATACGGCCTCTTTCCCGACGGGATCGGACAGGACTGCCGAGATCAGGATGCAGCCATCCTGCACGCCAGACGCCTTGCCGCCGAGCTCGCCAAGGCCGGTGAATTCTGCCGCGGCAGCGTCGTGCTTGTGGCCAGCCCGCCGCAGACGGCATGCGGAGCCCCGGGCGGCGGCTGATTTTTCTGCCCGCACCACCTACAGAGAATCCCTGATGTGCGCATGTGGCAGACACTTCTAAGGTCGTCCGCAGGGGGCGGTCGGCAGATGCGACCATCGCCGCGTTGCGGATTGGGAGACCATTCTCCGTCATGGCGTCTTCGTCGAACGAGGCCAATCAAGAGCTTTCGCGCAACGCGTTGATCGCGCTTGTGATCGGATCGATGGTGGGATCCGGCATCTTCGCCCTGCCTGCGGCCTTCGGGCGTGCCACCGGCGCCTTCGGTGCGATCATCGCATGGATCATCGCAGGGACGGGCATGCTCATGCTGGCGCTCGTTTTCCAGTCGCTGTCGCAGCGCAAACCGGAGCTGGATGCCGGCATTTATGCCTACGCCAAGGCCGGATTCGGCGACTACATCGGATTCGCGTCGGCGGCCGGCTACTGGATCGGCTGCTGTCTTGCCGACGTCGCCTGTCTCATTCTGATCAAGGCCACACTCGGGCAGTTCTTTCCGATCTTTGGCGACGGCACGACGCCGACGGCCATTGCATCGGCGACACTGCTTTTGTGGAGTGTGCACTTTCTCGTGCTGCGGGGCATCAGGGGCGCGGCCAGGCTCAACACGATTGCAACCTTCGCAAAGATCGTTCCGATACTCCTGTTCATCGTCGTGGCCGCGTTCGTCCTCGATCGCGACCTGTTGGTGCAGAATTTCTGGGGAACTGAGCCGCCCAATCTCCAGCAGGTGCTGAGCCAGGTGCGCTCTACGATGCTGCTTACCGTATTCGTGTTCGTCGGCGTCGAGGGCGCGAGCGTCTATTCGCGCTACGCCAGGAATCGCGCCGACATCGGCATTGCGACGGTGGTGGGCTTCTTGAGCGTTCTCTGCCTGCTCGTCCTGGTGACGCTGCTGTCCTACGGCGTGTTGCCGCGGAGCGAGCTGGCGGATCTTTCGACGCCGTCGATGGCAGGCGTGATGGAATCAATGGTCGGGCGCTGGGGCAGCGTGTTCATCAGCCTGGCCCTGTTGATCTCGATCCTCGGCAACTATCTGTCCTGGTCGCTGCTCGCCGCGGAGATCCTGCATTCGGCGGCGATGCACCACACGATGCCGTCCTTTCTCGCGCGTGAGAATGCGAACAAGGTTCCTGTCGGTGCGCTCTGGCTGACCAACTGTGTGATCCAGGCGTTTCTGCTCGTCAGCTGGTTCGCCGAATATGCCTTCACGCTCGCACTGAAGATGACGAGCGCGATGACGCTGATTCCCTACGTTCTCGTCGCGGCCTACGGCCTCAAGCTCGCATCGACCGGCGAGACCTATTACGCCGGCGAGCGCGCCCGCACGACCGATTGGATCCGCGCCGCCGTTGCGACGCTCTACGCCGCCGCGATGATCTACGCCGGCGGACCAAAGTTTCTCCTGCTGTCCTCGATCCTCTACGCGCCCGGAACCTTGCTGTTCCTGATGGCCAAACGCGAGCGCAAGGAAAGCACATTCACGAGAACCGAAGCCATCCTGTTTGCGGCGGTCGCAATCGCGGCGGCCGGTGGAGTCTATGGGCTCGCCGTCGGTGCCATTTCGATCTGACCCAGCGTCTTTGATTGTAGGGAGGCGAACATGAACATGACGATCACGCGTTGCAGCTTGCTCCTTGCCGGGTTGCTGGCCGTCGCGGCGCCGCCCACCGTCACGCTCGCGCAATCGAAAGACGACAGCGCGGCGATGGCAAAGCAGATCGGGACCGCCACATCCAAAAAGGAGGCGCCCCCGAACACCAACACCAACCCGACAAAGCACCGGTACTGGCGTCATCGCGGCGGCAGACACCCGCATTATGGCAGCCGCCGCCTTCGCACCTGAGACATCCTAGTGGCCCCTTCAATGGATCAACCTGACAGCGATTCCGGCATGCGCTCCGAAGAATACCGAGAGCTCCCTCGGCATGAGAACGCTGCCGACGAGCCCGGAGAAGCCGGACGGCCAAGCCTGCTAGCCGTCGGTCTCACCCTCCTCGCCGCCGGCGTCGCTTTATTCCTGATCTGGCAAATGGTCTCCAGCCTTCTGATTGTCTTTGCCGGGGTGCTGTTCGCCGCCTTTCTGGACGCATTGGCGCGAGCTTTGGCGCCGGTCCTTCCACTCAAACGAGCCTGGCGGTTGACGCTCGTTGTCTTGCTTCTGTCCGCGCTCTCTTGTTTCGGCCTCGCCTGGGGCGCGCGCAAGTTGCCGGAACAGACACGCCTGCTTCTGAAAGTGATGGATGCGCAGGTTGATCTGCTCCAGGAACACCTGCTGTCGTATGGCGTGGACCTGCTCGGCCCGGAATGGGGCCGCGACTTTGCACAATGGCTGTTCGCCGATCAGGGCCGGTTCTTCAGCCACGCTCAGTTTCTGCTCGGCGGAGCGTCGAGCCTCTTGACCGCCGTGCTGGTGATCCTGTTCCTCGGCATTCTCTTCGCTTTCGATCCCACCGGCCACCGCGAAAGCGTGATCGCGCTGGTCAGGCATTCCCATCGCGCCCGTGCGCGCGCCGTGATGGACGAGATGGGCAACGTCATGCGGCTGTGGTTCGTCGGACAATTGATCCGCATCATGCTGATGACGTTGTGCGTGTGGCTCGCGCTCTATCTCATCGGGCTGCCCGGTCCCTTCGTGCTCGGACTTCAAGCCGGCCTGTCGAACTTCATTCCCTATCTCGGGCCGATCGTTGCCGCGATCCCGATCGCGCTCGTCGCGATGCCGCTCGGCGCATCGCTCCTGATCTGGGCGGTCGCCGTGTACACCATCATCCAGTCGATCGAAGGCTACGTGATCGGCCCACTGATCCAGCGCCAGGCGGTCGAGACCCCTCCGGCGTGGACGCTGGTTGCGATCGTCCTTCTCGGCGCTCAGTTCGGCGTCATGGGCGTCGCGGTCGCGATGCCGCTGGTTGCGATCGGTCGGGTTGCGATCGTCAGGTTTTATGTCGAGGACTATCTGGGTGGCGGACCCAAGCCACGATCGATTGCGAGTGAGCAGCCATGAGCGAGTTCGAAGCGCATTCGAATGATGCCCCGGCGCGTTCGACAACGGCCCGTTTCCTGTGGCAGCAACTTCCCTATGTCGTCGCGCTGCTGCTCGCCATCGTCGGCGTTGCCTACACCAACGTCTCGCACCAGCCGTTGACCGGCTATTGGGAGTTCCTGGCGCTCGCCATCGGCGTGGTCTGCGTTGTCACCAAGTGGCCGGAGATAGAGGGCAAGGAGGGCCAGATCCGGCTGATCTGGACGCAGGCCCTGCACTGGATCGCGGTCCTGATCACGATGAACATCATGCTGGTCTCCGGCGTGCAGCAATTGCTTCCGACCCCTGCAACGGGACTCGTCCTGCTGACGTTGCTCGCGCTCGGCACGTTCCTTGCGGGCCTGAGCCTGCTGTCGTTGCAGATCGCCTTCCTTGGCCTTGCGATGGGCGCCGCCGTTCCGGCGATATCCTGGCTGAAGCAATCCATCTTCTTCTTCCTGCTCGGGGCGGTGCTGCTGATTGGCCTCGCCATCTCGTTCTGGTGGCGCCAGGACGGCAGCCCCTCGCAGAGCGCCGCCAGAGACATCACGAGCCAACGGGAGGATTGAATGCAAGCGTTGAGATATCTTGCCGCCATCGGCGCATCCGTCGTTCTTTGCGCCGTCACCTCGCCCGCGCAAGCCGAGAGATTCAGGGTCGGCAGGCTCCTGTGCTCCTCGGAGCCACGCGTCGGACTGGTGCTTGGATCGACGCAGGCGCTGCGTTGCGTGTTCAACGCGCTGCGCCCGCCCCGGCAGTACGTCTACGAGGGACGGATACGGCGCGTCGGCGTTGATATCGGTGTGACCAGCGCCGGCGCGCTATCCTGGGCCGTCTTCGCCAGGAACTCGCGGATAGGCCCCGGCACGTTGCGCGGCAGTTATGTCGGCGCGAGCGGCAATTTTGCATTCGGTCCCGGCCTCGGCGCCAACGTCCTGGTCGGCGGCTCGCGGAGGAGCGTGATGCTGCAGCCGATCTCGGTCGAACGCTCGATCGGGCTCAATCTCGCGGCTGGCGTGACTCATCTGACATTGGGACCGCGAGGCGGTCTCTGATCCCGCCGTCTCGGTCCCGCGGTTCGGTCTGCTCTTGATGCCGGTCCGCGCAGGGAGAGGATGAGAACATTCCCGCCCCGCCGCTCAGGGTTTCGTCCGATGTCGGCGTCGGGTGTTCGACGTTAGGATCCGATGCATGCTCGATCGGGCCGTAACCGCCCAGGAGGATCGCATGACAGTGTATGACAGTCGCGGGAGTCTCGATGCCGTGGTTGCTCCGCCGCTGTGGGTTTGTGCACTCCTCGGCGTCGTCCTGATCGCCGCCGGCCTGCTCGCGCTCGGCGACCTTGCCTTCGCCACCGTCGTCAGTGTCAAGCTCATCGGGCTCATCGCGATCGCCGCCGGCGCATTCGAGATTGCCCACGCCTTCTGGACCAAGGGATGGGGCGGGTTCCTTTGGCAAGTCGTGCTCGGCGCGCTCTACCTCGCCTTCGGTGTCGTGCTGCTCACCCAGCCGGTCTCGGGCGCGCTGATCCTGACCTATTTCCTCGGCGCGGTGCTGTTCGCTTCGGGTGTCATTCGATGCGTGCTGAGCTTTGCCTATTGGCGGCAGAACGGATGGATGATGCTGATCTCGGGCGTCTTCGCGGTGATCGCCGGCGTGCTGGTCCTGTTCGGCTTCCCCACCATCAGCGCTTGGGCTCTCGGCTTCTTGTTGGGCGTCGACCTGATTGCCCATGGCCTGGCATGGCTGCTCTATGCGCTGCAATCGGTGCGAACGACCGGATAACAGAGGAGAGAACAACCATGGATGCTCCCAGTCGCCGCGTCTTCCTCAGCCTTGCGATGAACGCTATTGCCGCCGCCGCGATCGGAGCGTCCGGCGCGCACCTCATCGGTGTTGCGGACGCAATGCCGGTCGATCCCGATCTCTCTCGGGCCGGCCGGGCACCGGAGGATCGCGCCATCCCGGTGCAATGGGGACCTCCGCCGCGACCCGGCTGGGGCCCGTCTCGTCCTGGCTGGGGCCCGCGACCGCGCCGACGCCGCCGCTGGGTTTGCTGGTGGCATCGTGGGCGCCGTCATTGCGGATGGCGCTGGTAGTCCGAAGGGGATGAGGAAATGGTACGCAACAAGAACCAATGGCTCCTCGTCGCCGTGCTGGCAGTGCTTTTCCTCGGCGCGAGCTGGTTCTGCGTGTCAGTCTGGAGGGCGACGCCCTCGATGCCGCCATACGGGAACATCGTGCTGGCGGCGGCTGCGATCCTCGTTCTGGTGCTCGGCTGCGGCCTGATCGCGCTGATGTTCTATAGCCATCGCAAGGGCTACGACGAGCCGGCGCGCAGTAACCGAACCGCGCGGGACTAGCTCAGCTGGTCGAATCGCGGAGGCTTGACGCCGGCAGTTCCGAGCCTGGTGCAGGGAGCGGACGATGAACCTTGCTGACGTCCGGCTCGGACTGCTGGCGGCGAGCCTCGTGACATTGTTGGCCGGCGAACCCGCGCGGCCGCAGCCAGCTCCACCCGCACCTGCCGTCGGCGTCGTCGAAGCGGCGCAGCGGCCGATCACCGAGAGCAGTGAGTTTCTCGGCCGGATCGAGGCCATCAACCAGGTTAATATTGCCGCTCGCGTCACCGCTTTTCTGGAGCAGCGGCTGTTCACCGAGGGCGCGGAAATCAGAAAAGGCGAGCAGCTTTACCGGCTCGAACGCGGCCCGTTCGAGGCGGATGTCGCCGCCAAGCAGGCGCAGGTAGCACAGCTCGAAGCGACGCTCGAGAATGCCAAATTGACCACCGAGCGCGCCCGCACCCTGCTTGGCGGACCGGCCGGGCAGCAATCGACCTACGATGCCGCGCTCGCGAGCCAGCGCAGCCTCGAGGCTCAAGTCAAAGCTGCACAGGCGCAGGTCCAGGCCTCGCAGATCAACCTCGACTACACCATCATCAGCGCGCCGATCGACGGCAAGATCGGACGCACGGCCGTGACGGAAGGCAACATCGTCAGTCCGAATTCGGGCGTGCTGACCACGATCGTCAGCCAGGATCCAATGTATGTCACGTTCCCGGTGCCGCTGCGCCAGGGGCTCGAGTTGCGCGAACGCTACGGCCCCCAAGGCGGCCTCGAAGCGGTGACGATCCGATTGCGGCTGCCCGACGGGCGCATGTATGGGCAATCCGGCAAGCTGAATTTCGTCGACAACACCATCGCGCAGAACACCGACACGATCACGGTGCGCGGAGAGATCGCCAACCCGATCCTGCGCGCTCCCTCGGCGGCGGGCGTTACCGTCCACGAGCTCACCAACGGCGAATTCGTCACCGTCGTCCTCGAAGGAGTCCAGCCTATCGAGGTGCTGGCGATCCCGCGCTCAGCAGTGCTGTCCGACCAGCGCGGCGACTACGTTCTCGTCGTCGGCGCAAACGACAAGGCGGAGCAGCGGCGCATTCAGCTCGGGCAATCGACTCCCACGATCGCTGCCGTCATCAGCGGATTGACGGCCGGTGACAAGGTGATCGCGGAAGGTTTGCAGCGGGTTCGCGCCGGACAAACCATCTCTCCAGAGCCGGCAAGTCCACTGATCTTGTCGAGCATGAAGGATTCAACCGGCGAGGCGGCTCCGCAAGAGGGGCGCGCTCCCCTGCCCCGAACCCCCAGGGGCGGCAGCCAATGATATCGAGCGTCTTCGTCGACCGGCCGCGTCTTTCGATGGTGATCGCCTTTGTCATCACCATCGCCGGCGCACTGGCGCTCACGCAGATCCCGGTGGCGCAGTTTCCCGATATCGTGCCGCCGCAAGTCACCGTAGCCGCGAACTTTCCCGGCGCCTCCGCCGAGGTCGTGGAGAGCAGCGTCGCACAGCCGTTGGAGGCGCAGGTGGTCGGCGTCGACCGCGCGCTCTATATGAAGTCGACCAGCGGCAACGACGGCAGCTACACGCTGACGGTTTCGTTCGCGCTCGGCACCAATCCCGACATCAACACGGTCAACGTCAATAATCGCGTCCAGAGCGCATTGTCGCAATTGCCCACGGAAGTGCAACAGCAGGGCGTGACCGTCCAGAAGCGATCCTCTTCGATCCTGCAGTTCCTGGTGCTCTACAGTGCAGATGGTCGGCAGGACCCGCTCTTCATCACCAATTACGCCATCATCAACGTGCTGGACGCGATTGCGAGCACGCCGGGCGTCGGCCAGGCCAATCTGTTCGCCAAGATGAATTATTCGATGCGGATCTGGTTCGATACGCAGCGCCTCACCAGCCTCAACCTGACCCCCTCGGACGTGTCGCCGCCATTCGCGCACAGAGCGTCCAGGCTCCCGTCGGCCGCATTGGCGCGCGGCCGATCAGCGACGATCAGCAGTTCCAGTTCAACGTGCAGACGATGGGCCGCCTCGCCACCGCCGATCAATTCGCCAACATCGTGCTGCGCGCCGATCGGGACGGATCCTCGCTGCTGGTCAGGGACGTCTCCCGCGTCGAGCTGGGCGCGCAAAATCTCGACAGCGAAGCCCGGATCGACGGGCGAGCTGCCGTTCCGATTGCGATCTACCTCGCCCCCGGCGCCAACGCGGTGACCACCGCGCGCGCGGTCGCGGACACGATGCAGCGGCTGTCCGGCCGGTTTCCGGCAGGGCTCGGTTATCTCGTGCAATACGACTCCACGACCTTCGTCCGGGACACGATCACGGAGGTGCTGTGGACTTTGGGCGAGGCCTTCGTCCTGGTTGTGATCGTGGTCTATCTGTTTCTCGGAAACATGCGGGCCACCGCGATTCCGGCCGTCGCAGTCCCGGTAAGCCTCGTAGGCACCTTCGCCGTTCTGCTCGCGCTCGGCTATTCCGCCAACACCGTATCCCTGCTCGCAATGGTGCTCGCGATCGGCATCGTGGTCGACGACGCCATTGTCGTGGTCGAGAATGTCGAGCGTGTCATGGCGGAGGAGCCTGATCTGTCTTCGGCCGCGGCCAGCAAGAAAGCCATGAGCCAGATCACCGCGCCGATCGTCGCGATCACGCTGGTGCTGCTCTCGGTGTTCGTGCCGATCGCTTTCATTCCCGGCATCTCGGGCACGCTGTTCCGCCAATTCGCGGTGACGATCAGCGCCGCCATGATGATCTCGGCATTGAATGCCCTGACGCTGTCGCCGGCCCTCTGCGCGCTGTTGCTGCGTCACACAGGACGGCGTCGCGGCATCATCGGCCGCATCCTCACCGGCATCGACTGGGTGCGGGATCGTTACAGCGGCGCGGTCCGCCGGCTCGTGCGCATGGCAGCCTTGTCGCTTCTCCTGGTGGCCGCCTTTGCCGCAGCAATCTTCGGCCTGTCGCTGGTGACCCCGACGGGCTTCCTGCCCGAGGAGGACCAGGGCGCCTTCTTCACCTCGGTTCAGCTGCCGGACGGCGCATCGGTAGCTCGGACCAGCAAGATCACCCGGCAGATCGAGGACATCTTGAAACAGATGCCGGCCGTCGATCACGTCCTCGCGGTGATCGGCTTTTCGCTACTCGACGGAGCTTCCGAGCCGAACAGTGCGCTGGTGGTGGCGCGACTGAAGCCGTTCGCCGACCGCAAGACGGCAACGGATTCCGCACAGGCGCTGATCGCCAAGACCTTCGCCGCCGGCGCGCAGATCCGGCAAGCCAACGTGCTGCCGTTCAACCTGCCGCCGATCATCGGGCTCTCCACCGGCGGTGGCTTCGAATATCAATTGCAGGCCCTGGAAGGTCAGGCTCCGGCCGCGATCTCCAGCGTCACGAACGCGTTGATCGGCGCGGCCAATGCCGATCCTCGGCTCGCGCGCGTGTTCTCGACATTCACGGCGACCAATCCATCGCTCTATCTCGATATTGACCGCCGCAAGGCCCAGGCGCTGGGCGTCACGGTCAACGACATCTTCACTGCGCTCCAGGCCACGCTTGGCGGCATCTACGTCAACAACTTCAACCTGTTCGGTCGCACCTGGCAGGTCAATCTGCAGGGTGAAGCACTCGATCGCGGCGATACGTCCGATGTCTGGCGCATCCATGTGCGTAACAACTCGGGCGAGATGGTGCCGCTGCGATCCCTCGCCGGCCTCAAGATCGTGACCGGGCCGCAGGTCATCACCCGCTACAACAACTATCGTTCGGTGACCGTCAACGGCAGCCCGGCATCGGGCATCTCCTCCGGGGCCGCGATCGCCGCCATGACGCAGATCTCGGAGGATGTTCTGCCGTCGGGTTACGGTTTCGCGTGGACCGGCACCGCCTACCAGGAACAGCAGGCGGCCGGCCAGACCGGCATCGTGCTCATGCTCGCCGTCCTCTTCGCCTATCTGTTCCTGGTCGCGCTCTATGAAAGCACCGTGATCCCGATCCCCGTGCTGCTCTCGGTCGTCGTCGGCGTGCTCGGATCCTATCTCGGCATCAAGATCGCTGGCCTCAATCTCGACCTCTACGGCCAGATCGGCCTCGTCGTCCTGATCGCGCTTGCCGCCAAGAACGGCATCCTGATCGTCGAGTTCGCCAAGGAGCAACGCGAGGCCGGTGTGCCGCTCGACGAGGCCGCGATCCAGGGCGCACATATGCGCTTTCGCGCCGTCATGATGACCTCGGCGGCCTTCATCCTGGGCCTCTTGCCGCTCGTGATCGCGACCGGCGCAGCCGCCCTCAGCCGGCGCGCCGTCGGCACGGCCGTCTTCGCCGGCATGCTGGCCGCAAGCTCGATCGGAATATTCATGGTGCCGATGCTCTACGTGGTTTTCCAGCGCCTGCGTGAGCGTGCGAAGGCAGCCTTCAAGTCAAGCCGTCAGCCGAATTCGCCCGACCGCAATGCAGTCTAGGCAGGCTTCGGAGGTGTCCCTTGCATCCGGCAATCCTCGCCTCACCGGCTACCGTCCTCGTGGTCGGCATCCGCGCGGGTGAACCTTGGCATCCAGTTGGTGCCCGATCTCTTGAAGCTACCCTTAGAGCGGCTCACGCCGGGGGCCTGGAGCCTTTTCCGTTCCGATTGATCGAATCCTCGGGTACCCTGTTCTAGCCGCGTCGGCGGAACTGCGTTGATAGATGGCGGCATGGAGAGCGGAGATGGGCCGGCTCGATAAGCAGATGGATCCCTTCCACCCTGCCGCTCATCTGGCTACGGGGGATCGCGTCCCCGAGAATCTAGGGCTTGAGCAAGTCGATACGGCGTCGTCAGTTGATCCGGACCGAGAGGAAGCCACCTCGTCGCCCGCGCATTTTGGGTCGGGCCAGGCGGCGACCGGCGGAACGGGCTCTACCGATTGGATCGATCGAGGACGTCGCATCTGGCGGCGCCATCTCCAGCGCGATCGACTCCCCCGGACGACCGGAGGGTCGATGGGAAACTTTGAGCGGTGGTTGATCGCACTGCTGAGCGTCGGCCTCGTCGTGAGCTGCGTTTGCGCGATCATTGTCTTCATGCAGGTCAACGCGCGCAAACTGGAGATCGCAGCACTGCAACGTGACATCATCGCGCTCAAGCTACGCGTAGCCAGGCTCGATCAGATCGCAAGCACCAATGAGATACGTGAAAAGGCAAGCAGTGGAACACCCAAGCCGCCGTCGGAGACCCAGCCTGACCCGGCTCCGTTCATCCTGTCACGTGAAGAGATTCAGCTTATCCGAGACTATATCAAGCCTGCACCAGTTGCAGGCCCCGCGACTGAGACGATAAAAGTCGGCGATCCCGTCGCGGGAGAGACCGTTCCCTTTCCCTCTCCGATCACGGAGAAGGTGCGGAAACTGCTCGGCGCGCGATTTACCGTTCGCAATGGCCTTGTTGTCATCATCCGCAGCGGCAGCCGTCACGCTGATGCTGTGATTGGGCCAAATTGACGAGAACTGGCCGCGATCGCGGTAGCCGGTCGAGCACTTATGGCTGGTTGTTGGGTGGTCTTTCAATGAACCGCCGGCTGCCATTGAGAAGCTCGAGGTTATTGGCGATGACCGGATTACCCGGATCGAGCGAATAAGCCTTCTCGAACTTCCGTCGCGCCGCATTCAGATTGCCGCGCAGCATGTACGAATATCCCTGGTCATTCAGGATCTGAACGGTTTCGCCTCCCAGCCGGATCGCTTGGGCATAGGCCTGATCGGCCAGGTCGAAACGACGCAGCTTGTCGTAGCTCGCTGCGAGGCCAATCCAGGCCGTGACGTCCTTGGGTGATTTCTCGACGGCGTCCTTGAAATAGCGCTGCGAGAGTCCGTAACTGCCGCGATTGTAATGCTCCAGGCCCAGCCGCACAGGCTCGTCCGACGGGTAGTACTTGACGTCGGTCGGCTCCTGCACCGGGTCCCCACCCGGTGGCTCGACCGGAGCCACGATGGCAGCCTCCCTCGTGGTATAGTCACATGCCGCAAGGCCTGGCGCCAGCCAGCAACAGGTCAACAGTAGAATGGCACGTCGCATAATCTTGTCCCCCGCCCGGCCCAGCGGACGCACTGCACCGCACTCAAATGTCCCGTCCCTCAACTCAATTACCAGAAGCCGCTACCTGCCCCCTGCCCCGCCGACCGGCACCGATACTCCCGCCGATGCTCCCGCACCCAATCCAGTTACGTTGACATTCTGCGTGACCGGAGGCCGCTGGCCGATGAGTTTCGTCGGATCGCCCATGTCGGGAAGCTGATCCACCGGCTGTTGCTGGTTGCCGTAACGCGTCACGGCCGAGCCCACACGTCGAGCATCGTATGCGATCCGGCGATCACCGACGTATCGCGGCCATGGATGAATTGTATGAGTCACGGCGTTGACCTGCTTGGCATCGCCGGCGGTCATCGTGATGCTGTCGGAACGCTGAAAGTAGCGGTCCACCTCGTCATGACCGGCGACGCCGTAACATCCCCCGAGCAGTAAGGGCGCAAACAGAGCCAGATACCTGATCGTCATCTCGCGCGTCCTCTAGTTTAGAGTTTTGACGACCGTCTGATCGGCACTCGCGGCCGGGACGACGACGGGGGTCCGGACTTCAGGCGCGATGATGTGGCCATACGGTCCCTTCACCTCGCCTCCGGAATTGACGTAGTCATTGTACCGCTTGCGGACTTCCATCTGACCATTGAGGAAGAAATCGACGTCGTTGGCCGGCAGGCGGGAGTCGAGTGGCGATGCCAGTTGCTGACCGGGTGCCGCCGGCGCGACCAGGCGCGGCGTCACGATGATCACCAGATCGGTTTCCTCCTGCTGATACGATTTGCTGCTGAACAGGCTTCCAATCACCGGCACCGAGCCGATCCAGGGCAGTTGCGAGACGTCCTGGCGATTGCGGGTCTGCAACAGGCCGGCGATGGCAAAGCTCTGGCCATCGCGCAACTCAACTGTGGTTCGCGCGTCGCGGCGGGTCAGCGCAGGAACGGTCGTCCCCTGGATCGTCACCGCGTTGGCGAAATCAAGTTCGCTGACCGACGGCTCGACCCGAAGATTGATCACACCGCGCGAGAGCACGGTGGGGACGAAGGCGAGCTCAACACCGAACTTCTTGTAGTCAATTGTGATGGTGGGAAAGCCGTTCTGCGTCTGGGTCGGGATCGGCACTGGAAATTCACCGCCGGCGAGAAAGCGGGCAGCATCGCCGGACAGCGTGGTCAGATTTGGTTCCGCCAGCCGGCGTGCCAATCCTTTGGTTTCCAGCGCCGAGATCAACAGGTCCACCGAGCCCCCGCTGCTGGTCCTGATAATGCTGGTCAACAAGCTTCCGAACGGCGCCGGCGCAATGCCTCCAGCAGTACCGGCCAGCGTCCCAAGAGTTCCGAGTATCGGAAGGCTGCCAGCAGGATTGGCGCCAACAGGAGTACTGCTGGGACTAAGGTTGCTAGTGCCGCCGGTGGTGGGTACCCTCGTGAGACTATTGATGCCACCGATGGGTGCCCGCCCGACGGCCGTCGTCGAACCAAGTCCGCTATTGCCCACATTGGTGCCGTTAGCATTAGCCGCATACAGATTGACGCCCAAGTTGCGTCCAGCCTCCCGGCTCACCTCTAGAAAGCGCACCTCGAGCATCACCTGTTGCGGCGCCGCGACGCTCATCGCGTTGACGACGACGCCTCCTTTCGCGACCGTGCTGGTGGCGATCGCCATGGCCCGCTCGGCCGTAACTGCGTCGGCGGCGACCCCGCTGAGCACCACCTGGCCCTCGGAAGCCGACACGCGGATACCCTGCCCGCCGGTGCTGGTCCGGATGTTCTGCTGCAGATTGCCGGTATCGATCACGACCTCGACGTCGAGGATCCCGATCTGCTTCATCGAGCTGTCGAACAGGATGACGTTGGTGGTGCCGGTCTGCTTGCCCTGCACGTAGATGAGATGATCGCTCAGCGACTTCACGTCGACGATGTCAGACGAACCCGCCACGATCGTCGCAAAGGCCGTGTCGACCTTGAAGGTACGTGACTTGTTGACGACGAGCTTGACCCGCTGGACGTCATTCATCTCGCTGACGATGACGCCGCCGGAGGAGCCGCGCCGGTCTGCAGCCGTCGCGCGCTCCGTGACCCCAGAGGAGGCGAGCGCCGCGCCCAGACCCATCACGCCGAAGGCGAGAAGCCTCCCGACCCTGTTACCCGAAACGCGACCGCCACTCATCCGAGTCCCCCCACTGCGATCCACGAAGATCCCCGCAAATCTACGTGCTCGACGTCCTCAACATTTCCCCTCTGCGCACCACGTCGCAGAGTTTACAATCTGTCCCACTACAATTCGTTACTTCGTGTTTCCAAGATCATCCTCCTTCATGCAGGCAGCTTGCAAGACGAGATACTTACCGCAGCGCCGCAAGCAGAAAGAAAACCCTTCGATGTTGCCAGCGCGCATCATTCTCACTGGTTGTGGGGAACTATCCCGCAGCACGACCGCTCTTGGCGCGCGCTCCCGTCGCGGCTTTGCTATCGAAGGACAGTCGGTGGCACGCTTGGCGATTCGCTTGTCCCAGTAATTCCGCACCCGCGCGCTTGGCCCGCCCGCCGCGGCCCCGCAGCGCTGTCGAGCGAAACATGTCAGGCGTGCTGCCATATTTGCGCTAGAAGGGAATCTGGTTGGAGGCGCTCGGCGCGTTGAGCGTTGTGCCCCATATGGGCATCAGCATCGTAAAGTTTGCCTGGGAAGCTGTAACACTCAAGCTGTTGCTGTTGGCCCCCACGGTCAGCGTTGGCGTGAGACCTCCAAAAAACAGGAAGGGCGCCGCGGTCTGCTTGGCGGCGGTGGACAGGGGATCCCCGATGCAGCCGGCCGGCGACTGCGGCGGGCTTTGAAGCAAGGCAGGCGTATAGCAGCTGATCATGACCGCACGGGCGCCGGCACTCGCGAGCGTCCGCAAGGATTGCATCGTGATGGCATAGCGCCCAAGATCGAAGATGGCGAACATCAACGTGAAAAGCGCCACGGACACCATGATAAATTCAAACGGCGCCATACCGCGATTGTCGAGCTTTCTCATCATTGCACCAAAGCGACAACCTGGGTGTATACGATGGTGGCCGGCGCACAGCCTTCCGTGCTGAGGTAGCCGCCACCGCTCATGTCGATCGTTTTGGCGATCACTTGCGAACAGGTCGTATTCGCACTTGAAGTCGTACCGGCCCAGCTAACGTCGACATTGGGAAAGTAGATAGCCCCGCCCAGGCTAACCTGGCCGCCACCGTTTATGGTGACCTTGTTGCTGGTCTTGCTCGGGGCCTGATCATCAATCAGGACGCCATTTAGATCAGAGGAGAAGGTGTTAGTGGCAGGTGCGGAGAGATCAGCCGTACCCCCGTTGATGGTGAGCTGCGAGTCTCCGAGCAAGACGAGGGTTACGCCTGCGCCTTTCAGTTGTCCGCCGGTCATCTTTATATTTGCTTTGTAGAAGACATATGTTCCCGGGTCCAAAACGTACTTGTCGCCGTTCTGCACCGTGAAACTGCCGTAAGCTCCAGTCCCCGCGCTATTCGGCGCGCAATGCTTCCACCCGTCCGCCTGAAGGGTGCATGGCATATTTGTATTGCCCGTCCTGCTGTTGAACGATGCGGTGTCCAGTTTGCTGAGCGGATTGCTAGCGTACGTCATAAAATAATTGTGCGGCACGCTAACATTACTGCAGCTGCCTGAGGGGGTGCAGCCACTTACACCATAAACGGCCCATCCCGAGCCGGTGAACGTTGGAGTGCTGGCAAGTTGAACACTGGTATCCGACATCAAGGCGCAGCCAGTTCCGTTGTTGCTGAGGTTACCAGCAAGCTTGAGTGCGCCTAAATCAGGTCCAAGCGCCAGGACGCAGGCCTTGGTCGGCTGCTGGACCACTGCAATGGCTTGGGCGGGGATGTTGATGTTGGTCAAACCCAGCACTGCCGCCAAGTACGCCGGTTGTTGCTGGCTGACCCTGGCGCGAACGGCATTGCCGGTGCCTGCAGGTGGCGTTGTGAACGTGCCGGCATTGTAGTTGCCGATATCGATCTGCACGGCCCGCGAGATTCTGGTCGGTAGGCTCGTCGGACAGCTTCTGCCCGGATAGCCGGTAGCGTCGTTGGGACTTGAGTTGCAAAACCCGTTCTGTGCCGCGAATTCCTTGCCGCGATAATCCACGGACTGCGTGTCGCAGGCCGCACCGGCCATCGTACATGAAAGCCGCAATGCGCCCGAATAGGCCGCCGAGTCGGCGGCGTTCTGCGCATGCTGGCGGGTGACGTACCACGATCCGGCCTCCGCCCCGAGTGCAACTACTCCGATGAGCGGCACGAGAGCGATGACTGTTGCGAATGCGACGGAGCCTCGTTGGGAACGGAGTAGACTACGCATTTAAGCCCCCTACTGGAAGCGTTCTGAGTAAGGCAGCGTGTAGGTACAGGTGGTGGGACACAGCACCCCTCTCCAGACAATTGGAGCCAAGGTGATGGTTGTCGAGAATGTAATGTACTTGGGAGAAGCTAGATTGCCTGGCGAACAGGTGGCCCCTGCGTCTCCGCACAAAACCTGAAGGTTGCTGATCGCATGACCAGCGACTGTCGTCTGTAGCCCTGTCTTCCAGCTCACCGTGCCGTCAGGGGCGAGCGGATTGGCGTACTGCACATACTGCCCGAAGGAGCGCAATGCGCTCCACGCTGAGATAAACTGGAATCCCGCAGCAGCCAGGTCGGCGAGCGGCATGAGCAGGAACGCCACCAAAACTGGGTAGACGATCAATGTCTCAAACGCGACGGCGCCGCCTTGATCCCCGATGAACGACTTCTTGCGGCTCATGAGTTGACCTCGACCAATACTCACCCTTCCGGTCGTCGACCGGAACAGCACTCACCAAACGTAAGGGATCACTCTCCAGCGCGATGCTTCGTAAGCGGAATATTCAGGGCAGTTGCGCCGAAGCAGGTCCTCTTCGTAATGAATCCGGCAAACCTGGATGCCGATATGCAAGACGAGCAACACCGCTGTCAGCGGCGTCGGGCTTCTCAGCACCACGCCCAGCACCGCGATTTCTTCCGCGAGGTAGAGCGGGTGCTTGATCCACCGATACGGCCCCGTTTGCACCACGTTGCGCGCCTGTGGCACCAGACTGAAGGACCTGCCAAGATGTCGGATGGTGACCAGCATCATGATCATGCCGATCAACACGCACGCAGTGGAGGCCAGGTTTGGCAACGCCTTGTCGGTTTCGCCGAAGAAAGCGATCGTCCACGGCATATAGGTGCCGACGAACGCCGCTATCCTTGGGAGACGGCCCTTCGCTTGCGCCTTCGCCGGGGGCCGCGTGACGATCAACAGCGCCAGGAGCACGTAGAAGACAGCGAGGCAAACACTTGACAGGAGCGACGGCCAAGGATCATGAGCCGATGATCCGATCTTGATGGCCACGCCAAGCGCCAGCAACATGAACCACATGCCGCCGAACAGTTGCATTGTTCGATCGTAAGAGGACGTTTTCGACAGGGCAATCGTGCTCATGGCTACTTACCGAAGCTGGCGAACGAACGCACGAGATGCAGAATGGGACTTCCTCCCAAAATGACGAACATGGCTGGAAGCAGGAACAACACCATCGGAATGGTCAGCTTGGCGCCCAACTTGTGTGCTCTTTCTTCAAGCTTGGTAATTCGTTCGCGCCGGAGGTCGACAGCGATACTCCGCAGCGCCTGGCCCACCGGAGTTCCGTATTGCAGGCTTTGGCCGACCATGATTCCGAATCGGCGAAGCCCATCCGATGTAGCTCCCAGTTTCTCGAATGCGTCGCTGCGGCTTGGCAGGATCCGGAGATCATCAAGAAGTCCGGTCATGACCCTGGCTATGGCGGGATTGGTCTCTTGCATTTCTTGCGCTACGCGTGCCAGCCCGCTTTCCAGTCCCATTCCCGATTCGCTGCACACAACCAGCAAATCGATCATGTCCGGCGTGCCCAGTCGAATGGCGGCATCAAACCGCCGCTTCAGCACCGCCAGTATCAATCGCGGCGCTAAAATCCCGATCGCCACGCCAATAAGTGTGAAGACCAGTACATCAAGCAGCGGCTTCCCGAGAAGCTGAGCGGCACCCCCGGCGATGATCGGGCATAGCGCCATGCTGACGGCTTTGACACCGATCCAGGTCGGCAAGGCTCGATGATGATTGAAACCCGACGATTGAAGGATGGTTCGTAGCTGATCCAGATTTTCCTCGGCATAGAAGCGACGGTAGCGCATGCCGAGTGACGAAAACCAACCGGTCACGTCCTGGAAGGGCGCAGACCGGCCAGCAACGCCCATCACGGCGTTTGATACCCGGGCGTCCAATGTACGAATGTGTATTTCGCGGATGATCAACATGCAGGACGCAGTCGCAGCCACGACTGCAAGGGCCACCAGACTGAGACCAGAAGTCATAGTTCTGTTTCCCTTCTGACCATCCAGCTTATCACCAGGGCTCCGACAAGCACCGAAAGGACTGCGTAAGCCAGCAGCTTGTTTCCAACCGGATCGGTGAACAACAGATCGACCGTTTGCGGATTGGCTGCGTACAGGACCCCACCTGCGATCAAGGGCGAGACTGTCAGCGCCCGTGAGGAAAAGATCACCTCTCCTGCCAGCGCCTTGGCGCGGGCAGCCAGCGCAACACGTTGCCTGACAGTGTCTCCCAGGTTCTGCAAGGTCTCGGCCAGGCTGCCACCGGACTTCAACTGCACGGCAAGTGTCACCGCAAAGATCGCATACTCTGCCACCTGCGTTCGCCGATAGACAGCTTGAACCGCTTCCTCTGCAGGTCTTCCCAGATTCACTTCGCTGCATACGATGGCAAACTGCCCGGCCGTTGGCTGCGGCATATCCCGCGCGAGGGCACGAAATGCCTCGTGCACAGGCAGACCCGATCGCACTGTACTTGTCACCAGCTGGATCGCATCAGGCAGCTGTCGAAAAAGCTGAAGAGCGAAGCGACGTTGCTGCCATCCGAACAGGCCTCGTATCACAATGAGGGCCGCGATTGCCGCGACAATGGACGCGTAGACAATGGAATATCCCAGCTGGCTGTTCGCATAAAGGATCGCCGCTGCTCCGAATGCACCGGCAAGCAGCACGTAGGCGGGACGCAACGTGTAAGGTATATCGGGATTGTAGTTGGACAGCCGATTGAGAAACTGATCCTGAGACCCGGCCTCCAAGCGGCGAATGGATGGCAGGTTAGCCGGATGCGACGTTGGCAAAGCAACCGCCAACCGACGATTGATGCGTCTTTCCCGAGCGTCGAGCCACAACGAAACGGCTGCTGCGCACATCGCGAGCGCCAGAACAGTGACGATCACGGACTCCAGCGTCATATTTGCCTCATGGCCTCGGCCCAAGCACCATCCAGCCCGAAATAGACAAGCCGGCTCTTGAACTTCGGGGTTGCAAGGTTGGACTTGTAGCTGCCCGATATCCGCCCGTTCACATCCTCCTCCTGATACTCGAAGGCTGCGATGTCATTGGTGGTGATCACCTCCCCTTCAAGGCCGATCACCTCGCTGATCTGAACGATGCGGCGCTGTCCGTCCCGCATGCGTTCGACCTGCACAATGAGATCCAGCGCAGCGACGATCTGACTTCGAATGGCGCGCGACGGTAGATTGACCTGTCCCATCTGCACCATGTTTTCGATGCGAGTCAGGGCATCCCGGGTACTATTCGCGTGTACCGTGGAGATCGAACCATCATGGCCGGTGTTCATCGCCTGCAGCATGTCGAATGCTTCGGAACTGCGCACCTCGCCGACGACGATCCGGTCGGGACGCATGCGCAGGGCATTCACCAGCAGATCGCGTTGTGTCACCTGCCCTGTGCCTTCGAGGCTGGGAGGCCGGGTCTCCAGGCTGATCACGTGGGGCTGCTGAAGCTGCAGCTCCGCCGCGTCCTCGATCGTGACAATACGTTCGGTGTGATCGATGAACTGACTCATCGCGTTCAGGAGCGTCGTCTTGCCGGATCCGGTGCCGCCGGAGACCAGAACATTGAGCCGCGAGCGGGCGGCGATCTCCAGCAATTGTCCGATGGCCGGGGTCATCGAGCCGTTTTCGATCAATCCGGCGATGTCCAAACGACGGCTTGGAAATTTGCGGATGGAAATGCACGGACTATGGATCGCCAGCGGCGGGAGGATGATGTTGACCCGGCTGCCATCCAGCAGGCGACAATCCACCATCGGACTGGATTCGTCGACGCGCCGACCGACCTGCGCGGCAATCTTCTGAGCGACGGAGGCGATGTGATCATTGTCGCGGAAACGCACCGCCACTCGTTCCAGCCTGCCGCTTCGCTCCACGTAGATATTGCTTGGGCCGTTCACCATGATATCGCTGATCGACTGGTCCAGCAGCAGCGGACGGAGCGGCCCGTAGCCCGTCATGTCGTCGGCAATTTCGTCCGCGAGCTGCAGCTGCTCGCGGCCCGACAGCTCGAGCCGTTCCTGGTTGGCAATATGATGGATGATCTCTTCAATCTGCCGCCGGAGAACCTCCCGCGAGACGGTTGCGGCCACCGCGGGTTCGATCTGCTCAATCACCCGTTCACGCAGCGAAGGTGGAATGATGGGTTGGTGGATCGCAGGTTCGTCGCGCCTTGGCGCAGGTGACGGCACGTTCGGTGCGGCTGCAGTCGCGCCGGCCGACGGCAACGGCAAGCCTATCGCAGATGCAGGGACGCCTGCCGCCAATACGTGAGCTGGTGCGTCGTCTTCGCGCCTACCAAACTTCTTCATCGCAGATGTGCTGTGAGCACCCTCCTCCACCAGCTACCCCGCTCGGCAGCGACACCGCTGATCTCCCGTACGATCGGCGCCAGGTGACGCCGCAATTTCCTGACGTGCTTCAGAGCTGGAATTCCAAGATTGAGCGCCTCAGTCATGCCCTTGCCGAGATCGGGAACGACGATGTCGGGCTCTGCACCCAACGCCTTGACAACCGCCGCCCTCGGAAGGCCCCCGGGACGACCGGCCCGGTTGAGCAAGGTAAAGACCCGGTCCTTGCCCGCGATGTTGATCACTGCGGTGCGTAGCGCATGGGCATTGCGAAGTCCGGTCACCTCGGATTCGAGCAGCACCATCACATGACGGGAAAGCGCAATCACGGGATAGATCGACGGCGGAAACGGGACGGGTACATCGACGACGATGTAGTTGAACCGTTGACGCAGCAGACCAAGCACGTGTCGTACGCCAGCCTCCGTAATTTCAAGCTGCGCATCGAGGTCCTCGTCGGCCGAGACCAGGCAAACCCTTTCGTTGACTTCGATTGCCGCGCGCTCGAGGAAGAGTGTGTCCGCCCGCATCGGATTTTCCAGAGCGATACGCAGCCCTGGCCCGGGACGAACACCCAACATCACGGCGGCCTCGCCGCCCTGCAGATGAAGATCAAGCAGCGCCACCTTGGCCTTGGTCGTCTCGGCAAGTTGCAGCGCCAGATTGATCGCAATGCTCGTGGCGCCGGCGCCGCCCTGCGCCCCGCAGATCGAGACCACGTGCCCGCCACGATCGATCTGGTTGGCTGCGACGTCGCCGAGAAGCTTGGGGCGCAGCTTGTCCAGCACCAGATCGCGCGTGAGCGGCCGCGGCAGATACTCGGTCAAGCCGAGCTCCAGGAGCTCACGGTAGAACGTGATCTCCCTGTTGTCGCCGATCACGGCTACGCGGACATCGGGTGGACAGACGCCGGCCAGCCTTTCCAGCTCAGTAAAGGGATCATCGACGCCACTGATGTCTACCACCAGCGCGAACAGGTCCGTGTCGGTTTCGAGCATCCGTATGGCGTTGCGGATCGTGCCGCGTCTGATCGAGAGATTGGCGCCTTCGAGCCCCTTGCGCAACGCCGCAGCGCTGAGCTCATCGTTTACGAAACCGACGATGCGGTTGCGCGTAACGATCGACGTCGTTTCTTCAGGCGGAGTGGCTATGGCGATGCTCATCAACGTTTCTCCGACAACCTGTTATCGTAACCCGCCGCCGTCGCAGTCGGGCGCACGGCTTCCGATGCACCGTCGCAGCTGACGAGAGCGTCTTCCTCTTGCTTCCTGACCGTGTATTGCTTGACCTCACCGCCTGAATGAACGAACACTGCCGTTCTCTGTGCGGAAATTGCATACTGGCGGGCAAGTTCAGGCGACACGTCACAGCTCGACATCGCGCCGGTGTCTGCCTTGTCCCACTGATCGACTGCTGCGCGCACGGCGAACGAGAGCGTCCCGAGCTGCTTTGCGACGGTGACTTTCTTGACCTGCACCTGCGTAAGCTCCAGTGACACGGTCTGCGTTTGCTTACCTGCCATCCCGCTGATGGGTCGCGCGCCCTGCACGATCTCCTGATCAATCGCGATGACTCGAACGTTACGCAGAACGGTTTCGCTGAGGGCGCGGCGCGCGGTATCGACTTTCTCGAAGACCTGGGTCAACACGACGTCCACGTGATCGCCTGGCCTGATGAGACCCGAGACACCGGCCTCCTCGTCAACCTTAATGCTGATGGCACGGCTGTCTGGCGCCAGGACACTGGCGAGGAAACCCCGGTCCCGCGGACGCAGGATATCCTGCAACGTAACGGGACTGCCCGCTTCGACGAAGTTGCGGATGAGTGAACCGGCAAGTCCGGCCTTGGACTCGGGGGTTTCAAGGATAGCCCCTTGGGGAACGCGCTCCGGCGGCACCGAGCGGACGGCGAAATCCTCTTCGCGGGCCAACGTCCCCCTCGGCAATGGCCGTGCCGCGACGAAGTATCCGGCGGTCGTCGGCGCCGCCGGCGCGAGGGGCGCCTCTGTCACCTGTACCGGGACCGGAGGCTGCGCCTTCGGCAGGTTCATGCTGTAGGCGATCAGTCCGAACGCTGTGGTTGCAAGCAAAAGCACCACGATGATCGACAGACGCAGCGCGGATGACATTTCACGATCCTTTGCTCAAAATGGTCCAGATACCGCCGCAGGCGATAGCGGCTCCGTAAGGCAGTGGGGCGTGTCGCAAATGGCGCCAACGCTCGATCGCGTAGATCCGGCGCGCGAGCGACGATCCGGCGGGTGCCAGTCTGGGATATGGCAGGTGACGCATCATCAGATGCACCAAGGCAAGAACGCCGCCGGCCAGCACGGTGACGGTGAGCAACTGCATCACGCCGCTCGGCGGGAGACCAACCGCCAGGGCAACCAGCAGCTTGACATCGCCGCCACCAATTCCTCCGCGCGCGTACAGGACAAAAAGTAGCAGAAAGAGGATCGCGGCTGCGATCAGCGACACAGCGACTTGAATCGGGCTGGGCAATTGACCGGCGATCCCGAGGAGCGCCAGCGCAAGACAAAATTCGTTTCGGATCAAGCGCGTCGCGACGTCCATCGTTGCGACATAGAGCAACAACAGGATTTCCAGGATCGAGGCTGTGGGAGCAATCCAACTCATGAAATGCACGTTTCAAAAAAGGTGGAAGGCAAACTGGTGGGAGCACTTCTGCAGGAGGGGGGCAGCTTGGATTGCCCCCCTCTGGCGCCAAAATGGCGGTATCAACCAGCGATCGCGGTCGTGAAAGCGGTGGTGATTGCGGTGATCCCGGTCGTCAGCGCCGCCCCGATCTGCCCGCCGGCTCCGCCACCGAACACGGCACCCACTGCGCCGACGATGCAAACCGCGACGATGATGTACTCGAATGACACCACGCCATCCTGGTCCGTTCGCAGACGCTTCAACGCTTCCTTGGTCTCGATGAAATGATGCAACATAGGAAGAATCCCTTCTTTCAAGATGAATTTGCAGACGCCTCGGCAACTTCCAGCGGCCGCGGATTTATGTCCGGCCCCGCCAGCGATAAACTATCCATTAAATGTTTATTATCGTCAACATTTAATATATAATGTATTTTGAATTAACCCTACCGGAACGAGCTCGTGAAAATCAAAGATGGAGATCACAATCAGAGAAAACGTCGTGATAAAAAGACGTTAGCTGACCGCCATAATCGAATCCCAGACTGAGCTACGGCTGGGTCGACGGGAAATCACCGGAATTATACGGATAAATCAGGCGACATAATTTTATTTATCGGAGATACAGGAATTATGTGATGGCATTGAACTGTGGTGCCGCGTCGACCGATTAATCCACGCACATATAATCGAGTGGATGCTGCGACCAGGCCGGCGCGCCTGGAGCAGATTTCGCGAAGTGCGGAGGCGCGACGGTGGTACATCTGTCCATGCGAACCAAGTACCGACTTCGCAGTCAGCGCCTTTGGCCACCTCCTCGCAGCGCGTCAGACGAGATACTCGTGGTAGCTGATAAGCGTTCCCATGTTCTTGTCTGCCTCAGTCTGGAAGCTCGCGGGATCGTACTGGCCGAACAGGCTGATATTGGCGGTATGAACTCCGTCAGTCACCGAAAGGATTCCTCCAGTGCCGGCCTGATTTGCGACATAACTAGCGGTCGTGCCGTCCCCGAATGCGACGTCGAGGAGATCCAGGTGGTCATCTCCGTCAAACCCGGACACGACTCCGCTGAAGTCGAAGGAGTCACGGAGCACGATTGTCCCGGTCGCTGCGGCATCGAGCGCGACATGCGCAGATGAAGCCGCTCCGAACTCGACCGTAGCCACGCCATCCATCAGCGCGGTGCCGCTGCCGCTTACACTGCCATTGAGAGTGATGTTGGCTCCATGCGCCCACAGCAGCCCTGAATTATCCACGTTGCTGTCGATGACCAGTCCGCCGCTGCCGCTGGCCGCAATCGTTCCGGAATTGACGACGGTGTTGCTACCGGTGTCGATCTCGAGCGCGTTGGTGCCCGTCGCGTCGATTGTACCTTGGTTGACAAGGAGCAATGTCCCCCCGCCAAGCTGTCCGGCTCCCGAAATGGTGTTGTCGATGTTGGTCAGCGTGACGTCGGAAACAGTTCCACTGACCGTGTTCTCGCTGTTGTCGGACAACAGCACCTGACCGCCACCTTCGAGCAAAATTCCGTGCCCGACGAGTTGGAGGTCGGTCTCGGCGCCCGTCGAGTTCAACGAGATCGTGCCCGTATTGTGGATGTTACCGGATAACGGCAGCAATGCGCCGTTGCCGATTGTCATTGTGCCTGAATTGTCGACCATGGGCTTGAAGTCGAATACGAAGTCGTCCGCTGCGAGCGAGCCGGCATCGACGCCATCCAGAGTGATCGTTTGACCGTCGGCCAGCGCAATGACGGCGTTGCCGTCGTTGTTGGCAGACAGATGCGCCTGGACGTCCGCGAAGGTCTTGAAGCCGGCGTAGCCAATCAGGTCGATCTGATCATGCGCAATCTCGAAATTATAGATGACGTCGTGGCCGATCGGCTGGGAGAATACGAGCAGATCGCTGCCACTTGACGCTGTGAGATAGTCGTCGCCGGAAATGGCGATGATGGCGGAGCCCGCTGCAAAAGCTTCAACATTGTCGGCGAATGTCTCGATTACAGCCGAGCCATCCGGCTGCATCCAGGTCACGGTCACGTCGAGATGCAATGCTCCGGCGAAATCGACTGGCGATGTCACCATTAGCGAGCTGACGTCAGTCGTCTCGATCGTCCAGTTGCCATCGGGGAGCAGCATCCCACCATTTAGTGTCCAGCCGGCGGGCATGCTGGCAACAGTGACCGTGGCGATTTGCCCCTGATTGGCGGACGAGTCCGTCAGACCGAGATTGATGGGCTGCCCCGACACGCCCGCAGGAGCAAGCGCCGTTCCAAACGCAAAGTCCGCCGCGCTGAAAGTACCGGTTATGCTCGCCAGAGTGGTCAGGTTGTCCAGATCGGCGACGAGTGTTGCGCCGCCTGCGATGCTTGCATTGGGATCGTAGTAAACCTGCGCGTGGCCGACTGTCGAATTGTGGAATACGAACAGGGCTCCTGTGGTGATATTGGAGTAACTATTGATCGTTGATTGAACTGTCGCTGTCGTCACGGATGCGTCTGTTTTGATGCCGACCTCCGTGTTGGCGAGATTTAACGCAGCGTTGTTGCCCGTTCTGACGTTTTCAACGGTCGTATCCACATCACCAATGACGAACCGCCCGGCGGTTACCGTGAATTCCAGCTTATCCCCTGAGGTGTTGAAGTCGGTGATGTGGTCACCCGCATCGGTGACAGCGAGATAGGCGAACGTATCGTTCCCGCCACCACCAGTCAGCGTATCTGCGCCACCACCACCCACGATCCTGTCCGCGCCAGTGCCTGCGCCGCCGTTGATCGTGTCGTTACTTGAACCGCCCTTGAGGATATCATCACCGCCGTTTCCTGAGCTGCCCATGATGACAAACGATCCAGACGTGACTGCGCTAGCGTCCACGACCAGGTCGCCGTTACCCGTGATGCCGGATCCGTCAATTGTGAGCGTTCCTCCATTTTGGAATGTCGAAAGGAATGTCAGGGTGTCAGTGTGATTTCCGCTGTTGCCGTCACTTAAACTAATCGTTTCGAAATTTGTCAGGCCAATGCTTCCAGCACCATCGCCGAAGGTGAATGGCCCCAGACCACCGCCACTGACAGCGAGAGTGTCCGTACCGCTTCCGCCAGTCAGCATGTCACCGTTGTTTAGCGTTAGGGGAGATTGGCTGCCGGTCACAGTATTGGAGCCCGATACATAGATGACTGTATCGGTGCCGGTCGTGAGAGCGAAGGGACTGGGGCTCGTGACCGAAATGGTCACCGTATCGACATCGGTCAATGCCCCACCCGCTCCAGTGTGGCCATTGTCGCTTGTCGTCATGGTCAGAGTGCTAGTTCCGGCAAAATTTGATGTTGGAACGTAGTTGACCGTCGAGGCCAGGGTAGAATTGATGGCGCTGACTGTTCCGGTCAGCGTCACCGTCGACGTTCCGCTGCCGGTGATCCCTGCGGTACCTCCTGAAACGCTCAAGGTGCCGTTGGTTACCGACAACGTGACCGTTTCGCTGGCGCCGTCCGCGTCGGCATCGGAGATGCCAAGTCCCGTGATCGCCTTTGTCGCGTTGACGTTCGTCGTCTGTGCTCCCGGAACCGTATTCACGGGCGCGTCGTTGACCGGGATGACCGCGACTGTCGAGCTCACGATATTGCTGGCGTGGCTGGCCGTCTGGCCGTCGTCAACTTGGTAGCTGATGGTGCGGGTCGCGCCCGACGGATTGTCACCCGAGTTCGAATACGTCACGGAGCGCAGGGCCGCCTGGTAGTTCGCCACGCTCGACGAACCCGTCAGGGTCAGCACCCCAGTGCTGGCGTTATAGCTGCCGGTGATGCCGTTCTGATTGGAAAAACCGAGCACATCCTGGCCGGAGGCGAAGTTTCCTGTGATCGCGACCGTCGCGCCGGTCAGATTCGTGCTGTCAACGTCCGACAGGATCAGCGCCGTGTCGATCGCGGTCGCGGCCTGACCCTCGGCATAGGACAGTGAACCGCCATTGGCGTTCAGCACCGGCGCATCATTGCTGCCGGTGACGGTCACCGTCACGACGCCGCTCGCGGTGCCGTCCTGGCTGGTCACCGTAAACTGGTCCTGCACCTGCTGGCCCGCAGTGAGCTCGTCATGCGCGCCGCTGCCGGC